>JAYUZN010000374.1:0-2433 GCA_043751755.1 Bacteroidota bacterium
GCGGTAAAAACCATTTTTTTCATGACTTGACTCATAATAAGTGTTGATTGAATGATGATAATGTTTTTTGAAGATTCAAAGTAACTTATCTTATCAACGTTTAGGTGGTCGTAATCTATGAATGGTGGGTTTTGACCTATATTTTGCGAAAAAATGGTCTAAGGAACACGAAAAGAATAAAATCATAATTTACCACTAAGGCACGAAGGAAACTAAGAAAGAAAAGGGTAGCTTAGATGGCTTCTTTTACCTTATTGCTTCGTTATTCTTAGTGCCTTAGTAGTAAGAAAAATGGTAAGTTATTCCATTTTCGTTGCTAAGTTGCGTGCGGTTTGAAAAACCGCGCAACTATATGTATTCTCGATATATTTCAATCACTTTTGCCGCACTTTGCGCCCATGTCAAATCGGCGACACTTTCCTGACTTGTTTTGCCTACTTCTGCCGCAAGTTCGGGAAATTTGAGCATAGTAACAATATACTCTGCCATCAAATCCAAATCTCGATAATCGGCTGTAAGCGCACCTTTTAGCACTTCTAAGACCCCTGCCTGACGAGAAATTACACAAGGAATCCCAAATTGTGCGGCTTCTAAGGCGGACAAGCCAAATGGCTCCGAAATAGAAGGAAGTACATATATATCGGTCATAGATAACAATTCATTTACGGCTTCTGTTTCCAAAAAACCTGTAAAATGAAACTTATGTCCCAATTTTTCTTGCGCCACTTTTTCCATCATTTCGGACAACAAATCGCCTTTTCCTGCCATCACAAAACGCACATTATCATATTGTTCCATGACTTTTATGGCTATTTCAAGAAAAGCCACAGGATTTTTTTGCTGTGCAATTCTGCCCAGAAATGTTACCAATTTTTCGGGAAATTGCTTGGCTTTAGGCTTGTGAATTGGGGCAGGAAGGATAGCATTATGGACAGGAAAAATCTTAAAGCCTTCTATTTCATAGTGTTTTTGCAAAATATTGGCAGAATATTGACTGACCGTTATAATAGCATCTGCGGCTTCCATTGCGGTTTTTTCCATTTGATAGACCCAGCCTTTCGATTCTGCCCCCATTCGGTCGTATTCCGTAGAATGAATGTGAATAATGAGCGGTTTTCCTGTAAGTTTTTTGAGGGCAATGGCAGCAGGAAAGGTCATCCAATCATGTGCATGAATGACTTGATAGGATTTTTGGGCGGCTATTTGCGTAACGAGATGCGCATAATCCTTAACTTTGAGGTATAAATCGCCCCCATACAATTCTGCGGTCGCAAAATCGGTGATTCTTTCCTTGCCCAACGCAGGAAATTCGGCAGGAAACTGTACTTCGGTTTCAGGATTGATTTTGCTATACGGATTGAGGGAAATATTGACAGGAATGGTTTCCAAAAAATGGCTCACAATCGGTTCTTCGACTGCCTCTTTGTAGCTATCTAGCCCTTCTATCCGCAAATGACTTTTGTCGGAAGCTGCCGATTTTGGCACAATCATGGTGATATTGACATCATCTGCCAAAGCGCGCGCCAATCCATGACAGGCAATCCCTAATCCGCCATTTATATGGGGCGGATATTCCCAGCCTAACATCAATACCGTTGGTTTATTCCAGAACATTTTTATAATTGAAAATGGAGTTTCACGCAGATTTTCGCAGAAGGGGACGCAGATTTAACGCAGATAACAGTTCGGCTATAGTTCGGCAAAGCTCACTATACGACATTTGCGAAAATCTGCGGTTAAATCTGCGAAAATCTGCGTGAAATTAAATAAAAAACGCAACTCGCCCCCAAAACGCCGATACTATCTACCCCTACATCTTGTATGCAGCCTACTCTGCCTTGTATAAAAGTTTGGTGAAACTCATCAGAACAGGCATATAATGTGGTGAAAATGAGTGCTATATAATAGAAAATAGGTGCATCCCATTTCTTTTTTGCGACATTCATTGCCAACATACACAATATAAAATATTCTGTAATATGGGCTGCTTTTCGCACGATAAAAGTTGCATTTCCTTTGGCAATTTCCGTCAAATCTATGCCCAGCATTTGTAGCAGCCCTATTGCAAGGCGGCTGTATTCCGCAGATTCATCTCCTATTTGATGCGAAAAAAGAAAAATAATGAGCATCCATATGAGAAGGAAAAAGGAAGAAGGAAAAAGGAAAAATGTATGCTTAATAGCCATGAAAAATAATTATTTAACTGCCTGCCCCGTAGTTGCTATTTTCTAAATAGCAACACAAGTAGGACTGCCATTTAGAAAATGGCAGCTACGGGAATTGCGGGAATCTGCGCAGCAAAGGTAGAGCTTTTTTTGCATATATATTTTTTAAATAACTTACGTTTCGGTAGAATCTTAATCAGAAAAAAAGAGTTGGATATTGTCACATAAATTATAATAGACTGCGGGATTGATATTTAGGAGGTTCAAA
>JAYUZN010000375.1:0-2412 GCA_043751755.1 Bacteroidota bacterium
ATGAGTCCCCCTACCAAAGTGATTTTCCAAAGTACATTGGTTTTCCCCTCAAATTGCAAAGGAATGGTAATGGTCGCTGTTAAGGTCTGTAGAGCATAAGACATAATGATGATGATTGCCCAACTATATGCTACTTTTAGTTCGGAATTGTTGGTTAAGAAAATGAAGATTTCCTTCATCCAAATACAACAAGTTGTAAAGGCAAAGAGGATAATGGTTTGGATAAAAAAGAGCAAATCTCGCCGATGTTGCTTGGATTCGGGCGTTTTTTCGTTCCATAATTTGGTAACAGTAGGACTTATTGCCCTAAACAAAGCCATAGCAAACATGCTTGCATAATTGCCCATCGTATAGGCAAAATTGTAAATCCCTACGGAGTTGGTATTCAAATGATATCTATCCATAACTACCCTATCCGAGCTATTGACAAGCCACGTAGAATAGTAATGCGGAATAGCAGGAATAGCTATTTTGAGGTAAGGAAGAATAAAGCTTTTTTTGAACTTGAAGATAGGGGTTATTCCATTTTGAAAGACGAGAGGAATGATATACATAACAAAGGATAGCAAAGCTGCGACAAATAGCGAAATGAACCATGCCATATAAGTCATGTTGTATTTTGCAATCAAAAAATAATTGATGAGTACCGAAAAAATGCCCGAAATGGCAGTTACAAAGCCGATATAGCCCGCTTTTTCCTTACATTGATAGCAGAAATAGCCTATAGAGGAGGTGTTTTCAAAAAAAGCAGGAGGAATACATAACAATGCTAATAACAACAGACGATTGGGCAAAGCCTCTTTGGGCATGACAAAATAAAGGACAGTTGCCATGAAAAGGGCATAGAATATTGTCCAAATACTGAGATAGCCATACAATTGTTGCCATACCGATTTGTAACGGTGAGGGGATTTGAAAAAGACAATGGGAAAAATCATGCCAAGTCCCAAGTCTCTAAAAGCGGACAAGGCACTTGTATAAGCCAAAAGCGTACCATATATATAGTAGTCAGTTGGCGAGAGAAAAGGGGTTATGAGGGGTAATACAAAGATATTCGCTAAGCGGGGGACTTGCGGGGCTAAAGCGAATATCAAGGTGCGAGAGAATAGTTTTTGCAGCATGAATAAAAAAAGGAGCTAAAATGTGCGTCTTTAGGGCGGCTCACTTTTGGAAAGTGAGTCCCCCTAACATCATATTCTACTGATGATACACCATGACCAAATTGTAAAGGGCATCAATCGTGCGCAACTCCTCATTGGTTTGAATGGGCTGATATATCCCATTTTCCTTATCCAAAAAGATTTTATAGCCTCTTTCTGTAAAAAAGCGAATGATTTCTGCTTGATGAATTTGTCCCTTTCCTATTTCTATATAAACCGTTGGTTTCCACTGGCTAATGAGCGTTTTTGCGCCTTGCAAAACCATATATTCATAGTCTTCTACATCTAATTTTATATAATAAATCGGTAGTTTTGAGTCTTTGAAATAATCGTCAAGGCTCACCAATTTTACAGGATGTTTTTCGTGTGGCTCATGCTCATAATTGCGCACCACCGAGCCTGCCCCACTGTTGCGCAAAGGCACTTGTATTTCCAATACGCCTTCTTTTTCGCCCACTGCCAAATTGTTTACCGTTACAACAGGGGAAAGGGCAGGATTAAGTCCCAAATTATGCGAAAATTTTTTATAAACATTGGGGTTTGCTTCAAAGGCAATGAGTTTTTGCGGAGAATTTGATTCCAAAAGCCCATTTCCTACTATCAAAGAAAACTGCCCCATATTTGCGCCAACATCTAAGATAATGCCTTCATCGGTGGTGTTATGAATGAATTTTTTATAGGCATTTATATAGCCCCAATCAGACCCCGCAAAAATAATCCATTGCGAATAGTCGTAAGGAGCCACCTGAAACCATACGCCTTTGCGTTTCACATTTTTGGTGATAGCGTCCGTATAATAATTGCGATAAGGAATCAGTTTTTGCAATAAGGGCAACTGAAAGCGATTGTAAGCATTTGCTACGGATGTGTCCAACCCCGTCCACACTAAGCACGATTTGAGTATGTTTTTACGCATAAGTAATTGAAAATTGAAAATGGAGAATTGAAAATGGGGAGATTTATTTCACACAAGCGAAAATACCTCACGAAGTGCTGAAGCAATTCTTTCCGTAGCCTTTCCGTCCCAGTATTTTGGTACGCTGCCTTTTTTGTAAGAACCGTCTATCATGCTGTCTATCAAGGCTTTTATATTGGAAAGTTCAAAGGGCGAAAGCGTATTTGTGCCTTCTGTTATCGTACTTGGACGCTCCGTATTTGGGCGAAGCGTAATACAAGGCACGCCTCGAAAAGTCGTTTCCTCTTGGATTCCGCCGCTATCCGTTATCACATATTTGCAGTTATGCACCAATTT
>JAYUZN010000376.1:0-3004 GCA_043751755.1 Bacteroidota bacterium
TTATGAGAGGAGGCGCAAGTCGCTAGGGTTACACGCTGGCAGCGTTATACCCTGGCGACTTTTTACGCCTCGCCCCCAAAACCTTTTTTCTCATACCAATCTTTCAATTTCTGGTTAATTCCGTTGCGCGTAGCTTTTATAGAATCCGCATTTTTGAGAGAGGTATTGCCAGACTTCAGTATTTCGGCATCAGAATAGTCTTCCCAGTGCATCAACATCATGGCTTGATGCTTGACAGGAATCTCCGCAAAAATTGTCTGAATAAAGGCTCGCTTGTCTAACAAATCGTCTTGAGCAGATGCCGTAATATCCACCGCTCCTGCTTGCTCCAACTCAAGGCTTAATGCGTCTATACTGGACACATTCCAACGCTGTTCCTGCCGAGAACGACTCAGAATCATCATCTTTGAAACTTTGGTAACATAAACAGAAGGATGATAGCCTGTGTAAACGAACTTTCCTGCCTCCATTTTTTGGAGAGCTATCCCTATGCTGTCATGGATAATCTCCTCCGCGTCTTCGGAGCTAAGGTGAGCGTAAAAACAGAGCTGCTTCACAAACGGCAAAGTGGAACGGCGAGTGTAGGCAATTGCCTTTGGGTCTCCAGCCTGTAAAGCCATAAAACACGTTTCTGGATCGCGGAAATTTGTTGTCATAACAATAGAAATAAATGATGGAAAAATGATAAAAAAATAGCAAAAAAGTGCCTTCCCGCTTGACAAAGCAGGCAAAATGCCTGCCTTATCCAAACGAGTTCATAGCAAAAAAGCGTAGGTAAATCCTACTTGTTATGCCCTACCTTCAGTACCAAAAAAGATAAAACTCAGTGCCTCTGTGATGCTGTGGACTTGCATTCTTTCGTAGATATTCTTGGTATGATTATTGATAGATGCTACCCCTAACTCATCAGCAACCATTTTGGCACTTTTGCCTTGGCTCAATAAGCTCAATACCTCTATTTGTCTTTCGGTAAGGTTAAAGGTTTCCCTTGCCATCTTCAACCTATAGGAATTATCTCTATGTAAAGCCCCATGCGATTCCAAAATCTTGCGGGCTATGCTTGGAGAAAGATACACCTCTCCCTTGTGTGTGTCCTCAATGGCATCTGGGAGTCGCCGTTCATAGTCTTTGGTAAGGTAGCTGGTAGCTCCTGCCATCAAAGCACTGATGATGCTTTTGACATCTTCAAAAGCCGTTTGCATGATTATTTTTTGGGCAGGAAAAGAGGCTTTTATTTTCCTTACTGCTGCAATGCCGCCTTTGTCTTTTCCGTCATTGTTAAAATCAATGTCCATCAGCACGATATCGGGCTTGAAGGTGGCAATGAGCGAAAGTACCTTATCTGTGTCGGTGTAGCCTCCTAAGTAGGAGATGGTGTTTTTTTCCAAATCAAGCCGCCTTTCGATGCTATCTAAGACGGATTGTTGGTCGTCAAAAGCCAAAACGGAAATAGTGTGCGTGTTTGTGGTTTGTTGCATAGTATTGTTGGTTAAAACGATAGGACAAAGGTCGGGAATATTCTCTTCCCTATCAGACCCTACAATTAGTACATCCCCTAAAATTAGTTTAGAAGCGAATTTGTCTTTGTAGATTTGAGGGATTAAAGAATAGATAGATTCTGGGAAATAAAAACCTTTTTGCATGATTGCATAAATGGCGGTATCTAAGTGTGGCAGGTGTTCATTGTATATAAAACTGCTGACCCCTGCGTCCAAGCATTTTTGAATATCCCCTGGCTCATAGAGGGAAGTGTGCGCCAAAACGTGTACCTTAGGAAAGCGTTTCTTGATTTTTTTGGCAGCCGCAATGCCTGCTCGGTTGTTCAGGTTGGCTCGATTGTCAAAACACAAATCTGTAATAACGATATGCGGCTTGAGACGTTCTACCTCTTTTTCGATGTCTTCTACATCAGAAAACATGCCTACCACTTTGATGTCCCCACACATTGCCAACATACGGGCAATACCTTCGTTAGTGAGGAGTGTGTCATCACAGAGAATTACGTTTATTGTGTTCATATTGCTGTTAAAATTGCTTATAAATATTGAAAATACTGCTTGTATTGTCCTATATTCAACGTCTATATATGCTACAAAAGTATAGGGTTGTATAGGAATATGCAAGCCCTAAAATTAGGGGTAAAGGGCAATCGGAAAAGAAAACTCCCAAGTTGTTCCTTCATATAAAGCACTTGTGAAGGTTGCTGTTCCCTTTATCCTTTCCGCATCAACCTTCAACATATCTATGCCATTTCTGCGAGAAAGTTGGGTACTATCAAAGCCTTTTCCATTGTCTTGAATGACAATATAGAAACGGTCTATGTCTGTTGATTGCCCCGTTATTAGGTCTCTTTCCTTATCTACAAAAAGCCGTATTATCAGTATTTTCCCCTTCTTATGTTCATCGGGAAAAGCATATTTTAGGGCATTATTTACGGCTTCTTCTATTATCTGTAACATGATGTTAATCTCCTTTTTGGGATATTTAAGCTGGGCTATATTGGGGTCGATGTCAAAGGTAACAGTCATATTTTCTACCAAAGCAAAGTGCAGTTGGCAAGTTGCTTTTACTTGCTTTACAAAACCCACTTGCTCAAGCGAAATGCCGATTTGGTAATTGGCAGGGTCACCTGACTTAATCAAATCCTTTATCATAGATAAACTCCAGGTTAAACCGTCAATCTCCAATCCTACCACATTCAGATATTGGGTCAGGCTTCCTTTTCCTCGTTCTATGACCGTTCTCACCAATTTAATATCAAGCAGAATGGCGGTAAACCTGCCCGAAAGCATGCTGTGAATTGTGTGCGTTAAACGTTCTCGTAGCGATTTTAAGGCTTTCAAGTCTTCTATTCCTTTTAGTTTCAAGGTATTGGCAAGTTCACGCGCGGCAAGTGCCTCCTTTTCTGTGGCACGAGTTGCATTGGCAATTCCTACATTGAGGAACACCATTTCCATTATTACCCCGCAGCCTATCGCAATCGCCCAATAGGGCTGAGGAGGCA
>JAYUZN010000377.1:0-2185 GCA_043751755.1 Bacteroidota bacterium
GCAGTATTTTGCGCGCCACTGCCTACAGCATACAAGGCAGAATCGCCTACAGCAGTGTTCATTATGCCACTTGTTACGCCCCGCAAAGCAGACATACCCACGCCAGTATTCAATTTTCCAGAAGTGGTAGCAAAACCTGCATCATAGCCAAAATAGGAGTTGTTAGCGGCAGTTGCGCCCGAAGTTGCCCCTGCATTTCCGCCCACGTAGGTGTTTGAACCTGCAAAGTTGAGGGTTTTGCTGTCCAAAATCATCATATTTGCCCCGTTTATATTGAAACGAATTTTATTTTCGTTTGCCGTAAGTTCGGTTTCTACGAAAGTATTGTTATCAGCATCTTTGATACGGGTAGTTAGGCTTGCACTTGAAAGAGCCGTCCAAATTGAGCCATTGTAATAATACAGTTGATTGAGGGTATTGTCATAGACTTGTAAACCCGTAGCAGGCGAAGCGATAGCCGTTCTTTGTGCTGTAGTCATGCGAGGAATTAACATTCCTTTTGTGGTAGAAGTCATATCCAAAATAGCAGAAGCCGCTGCACTTGTATTCCCAAGGGCAACCCTTACGGCATTCGCACCTGTGCCGCCCAAGACAACTGTATTAGAAGCAGAAACCACAGAGCTATAGCCAATGGTAGTAACATTTGTCAAGGTTCCAGTCGTAGCATTTGAATTAGCCCCCAAAAAGGTATTGTTACTACCCGTAGTATTGTTCAAACCTGCTGTGTAGCCCAAGAAAACGTTATCGCTCCCACTTGTATTGTTATAGCCTGCGCCATTTGCCATAAAAACATTCTGATTGCCATTTACATTCAGCCAACCTGCCCTCGAACCCATAGCAGTGTTTTCTTGCCCAGTCGTATTGTAATAGCCTGACTCATTTCCGACAAAAGTATTGTAATTAGCAGTCGTATTAGAATACCCTGCTACACTTCCGACAAAAGTATTTTGAAACCCTGTGCTATTCGAGCGACCGCTATAAATGCCCACAAAAGCATTTTGATAGCCCGTAGTATTGCCATATCCACTTTCTAATCCTGTAAAGGTATTTTGCGCACCCGTAGTATTCGAAATCCCACTTGCACGCCCATAAAAGGTGTTATCATAGCCTGTAGTATTGTTCAAACCGCTTTCTGCTCCAACGAAGGTATTGAAATTTGCGACAGTATTCGCTGCTCCCGCATAATGACCGAGAAAGACATTGTAAAGTCCTGTGGTATTGGCGTATCCGCTATTGAATCCTGAAAAGACATCTCCATAGCCTGTGGTGTTGGAATAGCCGCTGTTGTAGCCAGAAAAAGCATTGTCAAAACCTGTGGTATTGGAGTAGCCGCTATTAGAACCCGAAAAAACATTGTTATAACCAGTGTTATTAGCGTCTGAGCCAGTATTATTGCCAAAAAAAGCATTCCCGTTATTTGTGCAATATCTTCCCGCAAACATTCCAAAATTAGAATTGTCAAGACCTGCATTAAATTCTCCAGCCGATACCCCAAAGTTGGAATTGAAATTGCCTCCAGTACCGGAATTTGTACCAAAATTTGTTACTTGTGCCGTCAAGCTGCTCACAGCGAGGCACAAGAGAGAAAAGAGAGAAAAGAGAGAAAAGAAGCCTAATTGTAATTTTTTCATACTGTAAAAAATAAAAAATGAAGAATATAATAGGCAAGAGGTCAGGCGCAAGTAGTGGTTATATACGCGCTTTGCTATTGCTTTTTTGCTTGAAGAAAGGAAATGTAGGTTTATCTGGCTATTTATCCGTTTTGTAGTAGTTTTTTGAATACAGTTTAGCTACATTTTGAGTCATTGTATCAATATTTCGACAAAGCTAATTCTATATTTTTGAAAAACAAATATTTTTCTTGCTGTAAAGAAAATGGAGCTGACAAAACGCAAATATCTCTCATTTTACCGCAAAGTTCGCAAAGGAATAACTCAAAATTACCCACTTTGCGTCCTTTGCGTGTCTTTCTTTGCGAACTTTGCGGTTTTTTAGGCTCAAGCCGCACCCAAATTCTTTTGTCGATTTCGCTACTCTGAACACAAAAATATTAACCTTATAATTTACTACTAAGGCACGAAGGAAACTAAGGATTGAAAAATAAATAACTTGATGATTTAGTTATAACACTCATTTTGAGCATTTCTTAGCTCGGTAGGCTCACTACGAGTAGTGCCGTAGGCAC
>JAYUZN010000378.1:0-4926 GCA_043751755.1 Bacteroidota bacterium
GCGATGTTCCTGTTTTTTTGGGCGTATAACATCTGCCTTTCATAATTTCGGCACGCCGCCATAATTTCTTGTTTGGCTTTTTTGTCGTAATTGAAAAAGGCAACAGCGATTTCTTTGTTCCAAAATGAATACAATGCTTTGAGCGTATGAAGCCCATTTTCTGCGCACATAAGGAGCGTTCTCTTACTCAAATTCCCATTTATATGCAAGGGACTGTCGGCTTGATTTGCCAGCATTTCCTCCGTAAATAGGCTATTTTTATGTTTCTGACAAAACGTAATAAGCTCTGTTTCTACCTTTTCTGCGTAATGTATGAATGCTTTAAACGAATCATTTGTGTAGAAAAAAAGCAGAACCTTGCTGATAGTTGTCAAGGCATTTTCATAGCAAAAATGAACAGCTTCTGTACTTAAGCCACCGTCTTCTGCGAATATATCAGGCTCATTCTCCTTGTCTTTCTCACTGATTTGTGCGATTGCTGCTTCAAAATCAGCCTTATAGGTTGCGCAAATGTCCAACAATTCTGCCTCCGATTTGCCGCCGCAGCCTTTTAGCAAGACAAAGGATTTATTTTTATGGAAAAATAACAATATCCCATTAAGCGTATTCAAGGCATTGCTTCTACAAAGATTAAAGGCTCTTGTAGTCAAAAATCCTGCAGATTTAAGGGTGTATATGTCTATGTCTTGTTCAAGCATAATCGTTTGATTAATATGGTGTTATATCATTTAGCAGTCAAGGCATTTTGCCGCTGAAACTGCTCTACAATGACTATTTTGAGTTACTTCAAGCAGTAAAACATCTTTTGTAACATTGCTTCATCGGCAAGTAAAAAAGGTGGAATCTGGATAAAAGCACGCCCTTACAACTTCGCAAAAATCCATTCCCGTCCCATAATATACGCATTATTCGTTCTCGTTGTACAAAATTACTTTTTTTCTCCGTATTTTCACTTTTTTTGGGCTAAAAATATTTTTTCTCCTGTTTTTTCAAAATATTTTGCTTCTTAAACTCTCTCTCAAAAATTCTTTACCTCATTTATTTAATTTTTATCCTTCACGTAGTTTTTACGTATATATTTGCAACATAAGTACAAGTGAGAAATAGTCTAAGCACATATTTTCGATATATCTTATTGATTATGATAAACTTATATAACTTTCAACTTTCAACTATTATTCCATGAAACAATCTTTACGTATTTTTTCGCTTATTTTTGGGCTTACTTTTGTATATTCTCTCTTGACAAGCTCATCGGGAGGCAGAGCTACTGTAGCAAATGCAGGGAATACGGGTGCGCCTACTGAAAGTACTACCTGTATAAGCTGCCATAATGGAGGCGGCTTTGGCTTGGTTACTCTTTCGATTCAAGTATTTCAACAGGGAACCCTGACCCCTGTAGCTGCTTATTTGCCAGGTACTATCTATGATATGAGGGTAACGGTTCAAAACAGTGCAGGCTCTCCGAATGGCTATGGCTTTCAGCTCACGTCTTTGACACAGGCGAACAATACGCCGATGGCGGGATATAGCAATTTGGCAGCCAATGTGAAACAAAAACTCGTTACCGCAGGCACTTGGGCGGGGCGTACTTACTTGGAACATAGTGGCGTAACAAACAGCAATATCTTTAACTTTAGATGGACGGCTCCTCAAGGAGGCACAGGAGCTATCAATTTTTATGCAGCAGGCAATGCTGTTAATCTTAATAGCAGCTCTCAAGGCGACAATTCAGGCAATAGTGCTCTTACTTTGCCCGAATTGCAACCTTTGGGAATCACAGGCAATGTTACCTCTGTAAGTTGCAATGGCGGGAGCAATGGGACTATCAATGTTACGGTAAGCGGCGGAAATATGCCTTATACTTACGATTGGGGAGCAGGGGTTACTACAGAAGATAGAACAGGACTTGCCGCAGGAACTTATACCGTTATTGTTACCGATAATTCAGGAAGCAGTATTGCTAGCAACTATACGGTTGCGGAGCCTACTGTATTAGTAGCAAGTGCAGTCAATACGCCTATCGTTTGTAATGGCGGAACTTCTACAGTTTCTGTTTCGGGCATGGGGGGGACTTTTCCCTATACAGGCACAGGAGGCTTTAGCGCAACAGCAGGTTCGCATACTTATACGATTACAGATGCGAATGGCTGCGTGTCCGCGCCTATTACTATCAATATTGCTGAACCTGCTGTTTTGCTGGCAAATGCAGTAGTGGCAACGCCTATTAGCTGCAATGGGGGCACTGCCGTTGTAACGATAAGTGCGAATGGGGGTACTGCGCCGTATAGCAATATAGGCAATGTAACGGTATTGGGCGGCTCGCAAAGTTTTAATGTAATAGACGCAAATGGGTGTATGGCTACGACTACTTTGTTTGTGTCAGAACCGCCTGCCCTCAACGCAAGCGTTGTATTGGCTACGCCGATTGATTGTTATGGGGGAACAGGTACAGTAACGGTTGCTGCGACAGGGGGTACAGCACCTTATACAAATACCGGCTTACAGACCGTAAGCGCGGGTACAGGCTCGTATATGGTAACAGATGTAAATGGTTGCTCTACTTCTACGCCTCCGATTACGGTAAATGAGCCATCTGCGATTGTGGGAACGGTGGTCAATATTACGCACAATACAGGGGGCAATAATGGTGCGATAAATGTAAGTGTAGTAGGGGGGACTCCGCCGTATAGCTATTCTTGGAGCAATGGCGCAACCACACAAGACATCAATCAGTTGGCGGCAGGGCTTTATACGCTTACGATTACAGACGCGAAGGGCTGTGTGCAAATAATGACTGATTTGGCGGTTCTTTTTCAGGTAGGAATAGAAACAGCACTTGATAAAGTCGTAAATGTTTATCCTAATCCTGCAATAGACTATTTGTATTTAGACTTTGAGGCTGCTTTGACAAGTGTTTGCTTTTTGAAGATTTACAATATAGAAGGGAAAATAGTAGGCGAAACAGCAGCTTCTGAAGGGAAACATATTGCCATAGAAGTAGCTCATTTGCCTGTAGGGAGTTATTTTTTATGGATAAATTATGAGGGGAAAATGTATCAGTACAACTGGGCAAAAAAATAAAGGTGAATGCTAAATAAGCAAGGTTATGATGTTTGTTGTATTGCTCGTGCAAGCGTCCGCCTTTCGCTTCGAGTATGGAAGCGGACGCTTCAAGAAGCTGCCACAAGCGGACGCTTGCGGCAGCTTGTAAACATATATCAACTTTCAACTTTCAACTTTCAACTCTCAACTTTCAACTTTCAATTCTCAACTCCTTATCTTGTTTCGTACAATTCTTCATTACAGCCTTCATTTTCTGTTCCCTATAGGAATAGCGAGACTTCTTTCTGCGTCAAAATGGAAAGAAAACTATCTTACCTTGCTGGCTACCATGCTCATAGACGCAGACCATTTGCTGGCAACGCCTATTTTTGACCCAGATAGATGTAGTATAGGTTTTCATGTTTTGCATAGTTTTTGGGCAATGGGTTTCTATCTGTTGATGCTTTTTTTCCCAAAAACAAGGATAATAGCAATAGGATTGTTGTTTCATCTCCTTACAGATTTTATCGACTGTATATTGAGATAGGACTTGGTAAACCCATTTACGTTTGCAGGGTGGCGCACCTTTCAAAGCTGCGCCACCCTGCAAACCTACAAATACATTATGTCATTATCAAAGTTTCATTTACCAAACCTCTCAATAGCTTGCACCTTATCATAGTTTATGCCTTCTTCATTTAGCTTAGGAATTGTAAAAGAAAAGATACTCCCTTCCCCTTCTGTGCTAAGGATTTGTAAATGTCCGTCATTGTTTTCAATAAACTGCTTACACAAAGGCAAACCCAAGCCTGTGCCGATTTCCTTTGCTGTGCCGCGCGTAGTAAAACGTTTTTCAAGGCTAAACAACTTCGCAATGTTTTCGGATTTGATG
The DNA here is from genome assembly GCA_043751755.1 of Bacteroidota bacterium. Lineage (GTDB taxonomy): Bacteria > Bacteroidota > Bacteroidia > J057 > J057 > JAAFHL01. The sequence goes on from JAYUZN010000378.1 coordinate 3,938, forward strand.
CCTACTCCATTGTCTTGAACGGAAATTATCCAGTCATTCGTTACGGATTCGCAAGCAATAGAAACCTGCCCGCCAACATGCGTAAATTTCAGCGCATTAGCGATGAGATTGCGTAAAACAAAAGAGAATTGATGCTTGTCGGCATAAATATAGGCTTTGGGACTGACTGTATTTAACAGAGCTATATTTTTTTGGGCAGCGATAGCCTGCAATAGTTCCATGTTTTGTATGACTTCAGCATAGACCGAAATCATTTCCTTTTGCGTATTTTTGTTCTGTTGCAGCCCCCAATCCAATAGGTTTTTCAGCGTCAAATCGGTCGAATCTAATAAGCCCATTAGCAGGTTCAGGTATTTCGCTTCTTCTTCGGGAGTCAAAAGTTTTTCAGTAAGCAACATTATCATGCCTTTGACACTGGCTATAGGCTTGCTCAAATCATGCCCGATTATCGCAAATAACTGGTCTTTTATCTGATTGCTGGCAATCAAATCCTCCTGTTTTTGGGCTAATCGGAGGTTCTGCGACTCAATCGTTTGTTGATAATGGGAGATAAGCGTAATATATTCGTGCATCGAATAGGCAAGTAAGAAAAAAATAGTTACAATATTTTGAATATTAATAACATACCAAAGGCTTGGGATAGGCAGATGTGGATGTTCAAACCAATTGAGGACTTTGACGGCAGTAAACAAGACGAAAACCATGATACTCAATCCTATACGCCAATGCACTTTTTGTAAGTAGTATTGTATTTGTATGGTAAACATTCCCACAAACAGGTAGTTTTCTGTGCCTGTTTTTCCGTTAAATGCAATGCCTAAGACGCTACATAAAATGCAGAAAACGAGGTTTGCGTATAAGTTTGCGGCTTGATAGCGACCCAAATGATGCAGCACAATCGAGAATTGTAGGAGAAAACAGATAGACATAGAAATCGCCACAAACCACAAGCTATCATAACTCCATACACTTCCCATGATACAAGCAGG
>JAYUZN010000379.1:0-2137 GCA_043751755.1 Bacteroidota bacterium
TTCGGTGCTTATTTCCGCAGAAAATGCAGTGAGCAATGCTGCAAAGCATTTAGGGTTAAAAGCATTATTGCCTTTGCAAAAACAAAGTGAGCAAGTGCCACAGAGCCTCGAAGATTTGTACCAAAAAACGGTATTTGGCAATTCAGGCATTTCTCGTGAGGAGATTCCTGCCGAATTGGTTTGGACACTCACAGCCAATAATGAAGTCATTTTGTGTTGGAATGTGCGTATTTATGCAACAGAAACAGCAGATTGGTGGGAAGTCCGAGTTTCTACCCAAAATGGGGAAGTTATTGAAAAAAATAACTGGATAGTAACCTGTAAGGTAGCGCATGTTCATGACGAAAAATGTGCTTTGCTCGAGACAAATATAGACGAGCCAAATCCTACGCAAAATATGGCGACTTTGGCTACAAATGACTTTAATGTCTTTGATTTGCCTTTAGAAGCTCCTTCTTTTGGGGGCAGAACGGTGGTAAATAGCCCTTGGAACAAGGCTGGTGTGGGCAACAATGCTACGACTTTGCAATGGCTCAATGATGGCACAACAACTTATACCATTACGAGAGGCAATAATGTGTGGTCAAAAGAAGATATTGCCAATGATGATGAAAGCACGATTGGCACAAGTGCGTCTTCGCCTTCTTCGGATTTCAATTTTTCTTTTACGAATGGAGGCACTTCTGCGGCAAATAGAAACGCAGCGATAACCAATCTTTTTTATTGGAATAACATTGTACATGATGTCACCTATCAGCATGGATTTGACGAGGTTTCGGGCAATTTTCAAACAAGCAATATGGGCAGAGGCGGTTCTGGAAATGACTATGTTTTCGCAGATGCACAAGATGGCGGCGGAACGAATAATGCCAATTTTGGCACGCCTCCTGATGGTTCAAATCCCAGAATGCAGATGTATCTTTGGTCTAACAATTTAGATGGCGACTTTGACAATGGCGTGATTGCGCACGAATATGGGCATGGTATTTCTAATCGCCTCACAGGAGGGCCTTCTAATACGAGTTGCTTGGGGAATGCCGAGCAAATGGGCGAAGGCTGGAGCGATTTTATGGCTTTGATGTTGGTCACAAATTGGGCTACTGCCAACAAAAATGATAGCAGAGGAATCGGTACGTATGTACTCAATCAGCCTACAAATGGCTTGGGGATTCGCCAATATCCCTATTCATACAACATGGCAGTGAGCTTATACGATTACAATTATGCCCGCACACATACGGCAGTACATGCCTTAGGTTCGGCTTGGTGCGCTATGTTATGGGATATGACTTGGAATATTATAGACATTACTCCAGCTTCTACAGATGTCTATGGCAGTTCGGGCGGAAATAATGTAGCCCTAAGATTGGTCTTAGAAGGCATGAAATTGCAGCCTTGTAGTCCGGGTTTTGTAGATGGCAGAGATGCGATTTTGTTGGCAGACCAAATCCTGTATAATGGGCAATATCGCTGTGCAATTTGGGCAGCTTTTGCGCGTAGAGGCTTGGGCTATAGCGCAAGTCAAGGCTCAAGTAGTAGCATGACGGATGGCTCACAAGCTACAGATATGCCTACGAATCCCTCCCTTACAGGCTCAACTTCTGTTAGTTCTGCTGCTCCCTATCAAACAGTAACCTATACAATGAAGGTGCAAACAGAATGTACAGCTACCCCCAATTTGGACGTAGAATGTACTTTGCCTTCGGGTCTTACCTACATTTCGGGCGGAACCTATACTGCCGCAACCAACAAAGTTTCTTTTACAAATCTGAATATTCCGCTGGGAACAAGTGCAAACTACACCTTTCAAGCTCTGGTCAATAATACGAATGCTTTTCCCTATTACTTTTTTAGCGATGATATAGAAAATGGTACAGCAAATTGGACAGCAGCAAATGCGGGGGGAAATGCTGGAGGAAATTTCCAAACTTCTACGCTTTATCCGCATAGTGGCACTACAGGCTGGAATGCCAATGAATTAGCCGTTCCTTCGGCAGCTACCCTGATTTCAGCTTCTATTGTGTTGCCCGCAAGTGGCAATGTAAGGCTTAGTTTTTGGCACAAAATGCTGTCCGAACCTACGTATGACGGCGGAATTGTAGAGATTTCTACGAATGGCGGCAGTACTTGGCAAAGT
>JAYUZN010000380.1:0-4568 GCA_043751755.1 Bacteroidota bacterium
ATTTTTCGTGCAAGCACGAAAAACAAGAGGGGAGGTGTGGCATGTTTTTTCTATAAATATCGCCGTCCCTACGGGACTATTAAATTAGTACTTTATTTAAGTTTCTTTCCTTGTGAGAAAAATCTGCGAAAATCTGTGATTAAATTTGCGTTAACTCCAAAAAAAGAACTACCTTTGCAGTCCGAAATTATGAAAAGACACATTTTATACCTGTTTCTTGCAGCGATTTGCCTCAGCTTTACGGCTTGCTCCAAAGAAATGATGCAAATGAACAAGTGGGCAAAAAAAGGCAACCCTGACCAAAAGGACAGTGCTGCCATGTTTTTTATGCGCCATAAAGACTACGAAAAGGCAAGCATTTTGTTTGAAGAGGTCATGGGTTTGAAGCGAAATTCAACTCGTTATGAAGGACTTTTGCGCGAATATGCGCAATGCAAATTCAAAATGCAGGAATATGTAACGGCTTCGTATTATTATGACCAATATCTGCGCCAATATCCCAACGGAAAAGGCAAGGAAGATGCGGGCTTTATGGAGGCGTATGCTTTTTATTTGCAGTCTGACCCTTCGTATTTAGACCAAAGCTATACGAATAAGGCGATGCAAGCCTTGCAGCTCTTTTTGGACCAGCACCCCAATTCGGGCAGGCGAAAAGAGGCAGAAAAATATTTAATAGAATTACGGGAAAGGAAGGCGACAAAAGCTTTCAATCAAGCAAAATTGTACTACAAAATCTCCGATTTCAAGGCTGCAGTTTCCTATTTGCAGACTTTTATGGATGATTTTCCCGATTCTCGCTACAGAGAGGAGGCACAGTTTTTGTTGGTCAAATCTGCAGTTGCGCTTGCAGCGGTAAGCATCGACAACAAAAAGATAAACCGCTATAAAGATGCTTTAGAGTTTTATCAAAAATTTCTCGCCAAATATCCCACAAGTACTTATCTCAAAGATGCGCAAAATCTGTACGAAAAGTCCAGAAATGCCTTGCTCAAATTAGAAAAAAACAATTCATAATCCATATTTCCATAATTCATGAAAGAGTCATTTGTTCCCATTGATGTTTATAACTTCGCACAATTAAGCGGCGGAAATGTATATCGTTCGGTTATGATTACCGCTATGCGCGCCAATCAGCTTACCGCCGAAACGAAAGACGAGTTGATGCGCCGCCTTTCAGAATTCGCGCCTTCTTATGACAATTTGGAGGAGATTTCTGAAAACAAAGAGCAGGTAGAAATTTCTAAACACTACGAGCGCAAACCTAAATCTACGCAAGTGGCGCTGGAGGAGTTTATTGCCAAAAAAGTATATTGGAGAGACCCACACGACGGAAAATAAGCATTATACCCGCAGCTGCCATTTTCTAAATGGCAGTAATGCGAAAAAACCTTTTCATGTTTTTGCTAAAATGTGCGTATATTTGCTGCTTGAAAATAAGTTTCAAGCAGCAAATATCTTTATTTTATGCCCCCAATATCACGCCATCAAATTCAGGGGCATGATTATCTTTTCCTCATTTTTGCTTACGTAGATAGGCTCAAAAACCCCACAAAACTCAATCTTAAATCATTTGAAAGGCTTATTTATCAACATATTGACTATCAAAAGTTGATAAAATACCCTCTTTTTTTCTTACTTACATAAAAAATATTCGTAATTCTCATTTCTTAGCACGCAGATGAAAGCAAATTCAGTTATCAGTGAGCAGTGAGCAGTGAGCAGTGAGCAGTTCAGCAAGCCCAGCAACTCTCAACTCTCAACTCTCAACTCTCAACTCTCAACTTTCAACTCTCAATTCTCAATTTTCAATTTTCATAAATGTATTCAGACATTCTCTCTCAACTTGGGATAAGCGAAAAAAATCCCTGCCTACACACAGGCACTGTCGCTGCACACGCAGACGCACAAGCCTATAACAACGTATATGCCGCCGCAGACGGCTCTTTGCTTGGCACAGTTCAATATGCAACGGACAAAGAATATGAAACTGCGGCTACAGCTTCCCTCAAAGCTTGGGCAATTTGGCGAGACATGCCTGCTCCAAAACGGGGCGAAATCGTGCGGCAGATAGGCGATGAGCTGCGCAAATACAAAGAACCTTTGGGCAAATTGGTTTCCCTCGAAATGGGCAAAATCTTACAAGAAGGCTTGGGCGAAGTGCAGGAAATGATAGACATTTGCGACTTTGCGGTAGGACTTTCTCGACAACTTTACGGGCTGACCATGCACTCCGAGCGCAAACATCATCGTATGTATGAACAATGGCATCCGCTCGGCTTAGTAGGCGTTATTTCTGCCTTCAATTTTCCTGTCGCAGTTTGGGCTTGGAATGCCATGCTTGCAGCCGTTTGTGGCAATGTTACCTTATGGAAACCCAGTGAAAAAACGCCCCTTACTGCCCTTGCAACTTTGAACATTGTAAGTAACGTATTGAAAGCCAATAACTTACCTGAAGGCATCTTCACCTTAGTCATAGGCGACAGAAGCACAGGCGAAAGAATGGCAAATGACACAAGAGTGGCTTTGGTTTCGGCTACGGGCAGCACACGCATGGGCAAAGCTGTAGGCGAAGCAACGGCAAAACGCATGGGCAAATCTTTGTTGGAGTTGGGGGGAAATAATGCCATAATTGTTTCTCGTCATGCAGATTTGAAATTGGCGATGCCCGCCATTATTTTTGGCTCGGTTGGCACTTGCGGACAACGTTGTACCACAACGCGCCGCCTTATTATAGAGGAAGCGATTTATGAGGACTTAAAAGCCCGTTTACTCAAGGCTTACGAATCTTTGCGCAACAGAATCGGGCATCCTTTGGCTGCGAATACTTTGATTAGCCCTTTGATAGACAAAGATGCGGTGAACATGATGCAAACTTCACTCAAAGAAGTACAAGCAGAAGGCGGAAATCTTTTATTTGGAGGAGAAGTATTGAATGGAGAAGGCTATGAAACAGGCACTTACGTAGTTCCTGCGTTGGTGGAGGCAGAAAATCATTACAAAACGGTTCAACATGAAACCTTCGCACCTATTTTGTATTTGATGAAATATAAAACGATTGAGGAGGCTGTAGCTTTGAATAATGCTGTTCCACAAGGGCTTTCTTCTTCCATTTTTACCGAAAACATGAAGGAATCCGAATATTTCTTGTCGCATTTGGGTTCGGATTGTGGCATTGCAAATGTGAATATCGGCACTTCTGGGGCAGAAATTGGGGGCGCATTTGGGGGAGAAAAAGAGACAGGTGGAGGACGTGAATCGGGGTCTGATGCGTGGCGGGCGTATATGCGCAGACAAACGAATACGATAAACTGGTCTGATTCACTGCCTTTAGCGCAGGGGATTACGTTTGATGTGTAGGCACGCAGATAAACGCAGATGAAAGCAGATTTTGCAGATGTATATTTATCTGCGCTATCCGCTTTCATCTGCGAAAATCTGCGCGAACTTCAGCTGCCTATCAACAATGGAAATAAACATATCCCATTTCCATTGCCTTGTATATATTGAACCTGCAATTCATACAAAGAAGCCTCTTCATGTATCAATTCTTTCATTTGTTTCAACTTCTTATCCATCAGTTGTGAAGAAAGCAAACGTGGTTTTATCGGAATGGTAAAGGTTAGGCTGCCTTCTCCTATTGCCGAAATAATCTCTTTTTTCCCAATACAATATTGCCTCTGAATCCGTTGCAAAACCCGTAATTCAAGGATTTGTAGGGCTTTGTCGGCGGGAAAGATGAGTTCTCCTGAAAGCATTTTTTCCGAAAAAGAAAGATGATAGCTGAAAAGTGTGAGGTGCATAATGCGGCTTGTTGCTTTGTTAAAGTGCTTGTATGAAATTTGAAATCTTATAGGACTTACTCAAAATCTGTTTGCACGAGTCAGGGCTGTTAATTCGTGGCAAAGTTATGGCTGTTAATTCGTGTTAATTCGTGTAATTCGTGGCAAAGTTAATTTGTGTTAATTCGTGTAATTCGTGGCAAAGTGCGGGCTGTTAATTCGTGGCAAAGTGCGGAAGTCCTGTTCGATAAAAATTACGCCTTACTCAATTTCCAAAAGCGGATATTATTAAAAATAGCTGCTACCGCCAAGCCCAATACAAAGGCATACCAAAAGCCTTCTACGCCCATTTTAAGGGTAAATGTCAAAAAATGCCCTACAGGTATGCACAAGACCCAATAAGACACAAAGGTAATGATGGTGGGGTAGCGCACATCTTGAATCCCGCGCAACATGCCAAGTCCTACCACCTGCGCCCCGTCAAATACTTGAAAAATAGCGGCAATTATCAATAAATGAGAAGTTGTATCTTTGACATAAGCAGATTCTATGCTAAAAATAGCAGGCAAAAAGTCTCTCCCAATAATCAACATAAAGGCAAAAAATATCATAATCACCAGCGTTAATATCAAACCTGAAAAGCCTGCTTTCTGAATTTCTGCCCGATTTTGATGCCCAAAAGCTGTACCAATTCTGATAGAAGTCGCTCCAGCAATTCCTGCCGCAAACATATAAGTTATAGACACCATTGAGATAGCAATTTGATGCGCAGAACGGCTTTCTGAACCT
>JAYUZN010000381.1:0-2397 GCA_043751755.1 Bacteroidota bacterium
CGCAAGTTTGTGATGGCGGCTTTGCAGGAAATCGAAGGCGTATTTTGTCCACATATAGGCGGGGCTTTTTATGCTATGGTCAAATTGCCTGTGGACAACGCCGAAACCTTCTGCCGTTGGATGTTGCAGGAGTTTTCCTACAAAGGCGCGACCGTCATGATGGCTCCTGCAAATGGCTTCTATGCCTCTCCCGAATTGGGAATAGACCAAGTGCGCATTGCGTATGTCTTGAATAGAACCGACTTAGCGGCTGCTATGGATTGTCTTGCTGCGGGACTGAAAGCCTATTCAGGGAAAGTGCTGGCGGCAAATCCGCAAAGTACACACGCCTAAATTTTCAATAATTATCTTAAAATAGGCATTTTCTTACAACAACAAATACCTCTTTTTTGAATAAAAACAGCCATATTGTTTTTTGCAAAATACTACCAATCAATCTATTAGCTATCTCATTTTTTATTTTTTTAAATGGAATATTCATTAAAATAATAATCATTTCATAGAAAAGTACACAAAACTAATATTCAAAAATTATTTTGTACGATTTTTGTATAAGTGAAATACATTAACTAATATTCCGTTTTTATCTAAATAATCGCAGCTAAGTACGAGTGAGAAATAATCTAAACAGATATTTTCAATATATCTTATTGATTATGATAAACTTATATTAACTTTCAACTCTCAACTTATAACTTTTCAACTACTTATTGTAAGGTTTTGCATTACCTATATTTTAACAACAAATTATGAAAAAATTAGCATTTTTATTGTCTATTGTCTTTGCTTTCAACCATCTACAAGCAGACAAAATTTTCCAACAACTAGATTTTAGCTCTGGCGAGTGGGTCATGGTCGGTGTGCCTTTGCATAACTATGAGCTATTGCCGATACAACAAGAATTAGGCACTTTTATCTGCAAAGATGTGTCTTTGATGAAAGAAATTCAGAAAGGTTGGGATTTAGAATACACAAATGAGGATAAATGCGATTATCATTATACCATTAAATTCTATCGCAACAAAGAGCAGATGGCGACCTACACGCTCAACTTATATTGTGGCTACATCACTACGGAAGGGCTATCGTATAGCTTCAATCCGCAAATGTTCGACAAAATAAAGAAAATGGCGAAAACGGTAGATTGGTCGCGCATCAATTTTAGTGATGACAAGGTGCTGCGCAAAGCGATTTCTGCCCTCAGTCAAGCTCCTGACGTATATTGGTACGATGATGTGAAGCCTCTGCAATACAAAGGTTTCTTCATGATGGGCTTGCGAGGACTGTCTTGGGATACGAATATGGACTCTCTGTACAATGTTACAGCTGCTTATATTGCCACTAAAACAGGCAAAAAAGATTTTTACCTCAAAGAAAATTTCTATTCCGTAGAGGGCGACATGATGTATGTGAGTTATCAGGTGAATTGTAATGAAGAAATGTCGAAACAGATTCAAAAAATCCCTACCGCTATAACAGATTGGCATCCGCATGTAAACAAAGGCGACACCATACACGTAGTAGCGATTGGCGTAAATGAGTCAAGGTATTATAAATTGATGGGAATGTAAGGTTCTGTATTTGTGACGTTTGTACAGTTGGTTCATTGCAGGATTAACGGGATTTTATTTATAAGCAAAACTTATGGCAAACCACACAGATATTCCGGATTTGCTCAAAGAGGACTTTATCGCATACAGCGAAATCGAAGATGAAGATGAGGCAAAGTCTTTTTTGTTGAGCCTACAAGCGAAATGGGCTGCAGAAAATATGCCTGCCCGCCTCGAGGAACTCCTGCCGCAACTCATAGCATGGTTTGATACCCTAAAACTGGAAGCAAATCACTTGATGCCGCAAAAAGAAAAGGTAATCTAATCCCTGTCCCTGTATCAAAATTTATTTTTCGGTTTTGCCATATCCTCGTAGGCGTGTCTGTACTGAAACTCTATACTTTGAACGGGATAAATTTTCCACAAAGAACCACAAAAATACAACAGGCTTACTAAACCTTTGGGGTTTAGTAAGCCTGAGAGGGCAAATTTACCCCGTTTGCAGCATAAGTATCCGAAAATGCAGCAGGTATTTGCGGAAATTTCTGGATAAATGCCCTTTTTTGCAAAAAATGATTATATTTTCATAATTCTTACTTTTAGGTTGAAAATAAAATGTCAAATCTTAATCCTACATTTTCGTTAACTATTGATTTTGAGCAGATACTACCAAAACATGAAAACATTTCATTCCCTTATTTTTCAAGTATTTCTGCTTTCTCTTTTCGCACAAAAGCCTGATTCTACTCCAGTTGCTGCGGACTTCTCGCCTGTGTGTGGGCTTGTAGCGTAGTCCGCAGCGACTCAAAGCAAGCTGCATGCAGCCCACAAAGCCCCAAAAAGCAAG
>JAYUZN010000382.1:0-5008 GCA_043751755.1 Bacteroidota bacterium
ATTTCTTTGAATTTTTGTACAATACTTTGCAAATGAAGTTTGCAGGAGTGAGTGAGTTTCATGCGAATTTGGAACTGCATTATGAGGGAAATGAGATAAAGATGGAACTCATAGAAGATAAAGAAGAATATGAAGAAGACGAGGATTTTGAACATGATGATAACTTAGAGATAAGCGTTATTAATAATATAACATTTAATAAAATAGAAACTAAGCGTTTTGTTCACTGGTTTGGAAGCATCGATGAAGATATTGAAGATTTTTGGGCGGCAAAAGGCGTAAATTTATTTGAAATAGAAAAAATAGACTGCGAAATTCCTAATAATCTTCCTTTTTTGCATACGAAGGGTGCTATTTCTACTACTAAACAAGAAGTTATAGCGGGAGGTTTGGGAGATGTTTTCATTCAATATTGCGAAAGACATAAACATGATAAGAAGTATGATATAGCTAAGATTCGAGCTGATTTGGCGTATGAGCAAGCCAAATTTTATGAGGCAGGCGAAAGCATTAGAAAACCTCTGCAAAAATATACGGCTATACAAGATATGAGGCTGCATGAAGGAATGGCGATTGCAATGAAAGGGCGAAGCGTTCAGATGACCAACCTAATCTATGAATTTCAATTAAATGAGGAATGGCTCTTTTTTAATGACTTACCAAATGGCTTAAAGCGCGTGGTATGGATAATTTCTGTGATAGTTTTTCCACATACGAAGCTTGTCTTTCTTGAGGAACCCGAACTTGGCATTCATCCTCATCAGCTCAATTTGTTGATGAAATTCCTGAAAGAGCAATCTCAAGAAAAGCAAATCATTCTCACCACGCACGCGCCACAATGTTTGGATATTTTGGAGGCAGATGAGTTGAGCAGAATTATTGTCTGCGAAATAGAAGAGAAAAGTACGAAATTGTCGCATTTAGATGAAAAGAAGCAGGCAAAGGCAAAAAAATACATGGAGGAAACAGATATTTTGAGCAATTATTGGCGTTTTTCAGAGTTAGAAGCATGAAAAAGTCCTGCGGTTTTTGGCAAATTGCGCTTGAATATTGTCCAAGAAAACTGCGCATATTTCCAAGATTTTCTTGAAAAATGGGATAAAACGCTGACTTTTCACCAAAGTGAAAAATAAATCCTATCTTTCTGAAAACTCTACAGATTTTCCAAATCGAAAAAAAAGGCGTGGTTGTGTGTCATTGCGAGCCTCAAATTTGGGTAGATTTCGTAGCGTAGCGAAGAAATTTACCCAAATTTGAGGCGAAGCAATCGTACAAAGTTGTGTATGCTCTTGAGAGGTACGATTGCTTCGCCAGAATTTTGTTTATTTTTCTCCACTGCGTTCCGAAAAATAAACAAAATTCGGCTCGCAATGACACGCTTTTTCTGCCGAAAAAGAATCTGTAGAGTTTTCAGTATCTTTGTCTTTCACATTTCAAGCTATGCGAACCTAATCCTGCCAAAAGTAAGGAAAAATAACCTGTTTATTATACGTTGTGAAATATTTTCTTTTTTCAAAAAATAAGGATAAATTTGCAGATATTTACGTGCTTTTATAGAAAAAAGGTAATTATTCAGGTTAAAGCCGCTTCGAGGGTCTATGACCACTCGAAGGGCTGCGAAACTAAATTCATTTGAGTCAGCAACCCTTCGAGTGGGTGCTAACCCCTCGAAGTGGTTGCCTACCTAAATAGTTACGTTAAGTTTATCCATTCCATTAGGCAACAATTTTTATTTCGCGAATAACCTCATTTTTGAACATCAATGCTGCATAAAGTAAGGCTTCTTGCAAAGCAGGTATTTTCAAATGGGGATATTTTTGGACGATTTCGGGCAAAGTCGCACCTGAAGCCATCCATTCTAAGACTATTTCAATGCTGATTCGTGTGCCTGCAATGCAAGGTTTTCCCTTCAAAATGGCAGGGTTACTGGAGATATATTGAAAGTTGTGAAGCATATTTATCATTTGTTTCTGCAAAGATAAGGATTTTTTAAAAAAAAAGATTTCTTTTCAAAAAGAGGTTTACGATTTTCTGCAAAATATAAAAGGCAATAAACCCGAAATTCTGCCTGTTTTTGGGCAAACAACAAGGCACAATCCTCGAACACAATGTATTGCGACTAAACATGTCATTTCTTAACGAAATGACATGTTTACCTAAGCGTTTACCAGTGCTAAGTATCATTAATACAAGCCTTGCAATTTTATCCCATTCGCAACTCGCTCAACTGCAACGATATACGCAGCTACTCGCATGGGGCAGTTGTGGGTTTTGTGTGCATTATACACTCTTTCAAAAGCGTTTGTCATCATAGGTTCTGCCATTTTGAAGACTTCTTCTTCTGAATAATAGTAGCCCAAACGGTTTTGTACCCATTCCAAATAAGAAACGGTTACGCCCCCTGCATTTGCCAAAATGTCAGGAACGATAAAGATGCCTTTTTCATTCAAAACCGCATCAGCCTCCGCAGCTACGGGACCATTCGCGCCTTCTACCATGATTTTGGCTTTGATGTCTTTGGCATTTTCGAGGGTAATGCAGTTTTCAATCGCAGAAGGAGATAACACATCAACTTCTAAGGTCAAAAGTTCTGCATTGGTGATAGGAGTACCGCCTGTAAAACCTGCAAGGGATTTATTTTTGGTAACATAAGCAAAAGCGGTAGGAATGTCTAAGCCCTCAGCATTGTGAAATGCCCCTGTATGGTCGCCAATCGCCACAATTTTCAAACCTTGTTCTGCCATCAATTTTGCGGCATAAGAGCCTACATTTCCAAAACCATGTACAGCACAAGTTACGGTTTGTGTTTTTGGGTCAATGTTATGTTTTTTCAACGCGTGCATACAAGTCAGCATTACGCCCCAACCTGTAGCAGCTGCGCGCCCTTGTGAGCCACCCATTTCCAAAGGTTTTCCCGTAATTACGCCAGCTTGATAGCCTTTTAAGCGAGAATATTCGCTCACAATCCAAGCCATTTCACGTCCGCCTGTGTTCATATCAGGTGCAGGAACATCAGAGTCTGTCCCAAATACGTCCTTCAAACGGCGGGTATATACACGTGTCAAACGCTCTAATTCGCCTTCGCTGAGGCTTTTAGGGTCAAGCGTAATGCCCCCTTTTCCGCCGCCATAAGGCAAACCGACTACGGCACATTTCAAGGTCATCCAAGAAGCAAGGGCTTTGACTTCGTCCAAATCTACGATGCTTGCATAGCGAATGCCGCCCTTAGAGGGCCCCATTACAGTAGAGTGTATTACACGATAGCCTTCAAATACTTTTACGCTTCCATCGTCCATCGTTACAGGCAGGCTTACCATAATAGTACGTTCAGGGACGCTAAGAATGTCGCGATAACGTTGTTCAAGCTTGAGCAAATCGGCGGCTGTATTCAATCTCGCCAAAAATGAAGCATATGGAGATAGTTTGTTGCTCATAAAATCGGTTATTCTGTTAAATTTTTAAATAATGTGCAGAGGTTCACGCAGATTTTCGCAGATAATAGCAGATTTCGCAGATAAAAAACACTCTATCTGCGAAATTTGCCAAAATCTGTATTTATCTGTGTGAACTCAAGAGTTGAGAATTTTATTAAAATGCTCGCAAAATTACCTAAACATTTGATATGTGTCAAAAATATTTTTGGCAATTTATGGATAGCTAACAAACTGTATATGAATTGCTTGTTTTATTGATAAATTGATATTTTTTAGGAGATTTTTAGGTATTTTGAATAAAAAAAATAGGAAATTTATTTTGATTTACATTTTTTTCGTTTTTCTTTTCTAAGCATTTTGGGGGCTTCTTTTATGCCTTCTGCAAACAATTCCAAGAAATCTGTGCCATTTGGGACATTCGTCAAGAGAGTTAGGGTGTGATGAACCGATCCTTCTTCTTTTACGCGAAAACCGCTTTGAATAACGCCTATTTCATTGGGAGGAATGGCTTCTGCGGAAAAATAGGCAACGGTACATTCACAACTTGAAACGACATTCGTAATGATAAGCGGAGCTTTGCCTGTATTTTGAATATAAAAATCTTTGTACAAAGAATCGCCGATTTTGACTTTTCCAAAATCATATCTTGCCACTGTCATGGAGTCTTCGCCAGATGGCACTATTTTATAACTCACGCCTTTCCAAACGATTTTGGGAATTACAAAGAGTTTTTTGATGCTATCGGGAGAGGCAACAGGGGCTTTTCCGCCTTGTGAAAATAAGGAGGAGGAGAGGAATAGACAAAGGAAGAAGATATATTTTTGCATAAATGTTGTGGTTTCGCGCAGATGAACGCAAATAAGAGCAGATTGCGCAGATGAGATGTGGTAATAGTAATTGTTTGAGTTTAAGAAGATATGGAATGGAAATTAAATAAAGTAACAATTTAGTTATAGCAGTCATTTTGAGCATTTCTTAGTGCCGTAGGCACGAAATATTTATAGAAAATGTAATTTCCCCCCCCAATTTATCGCATTTTTCGTGCAAGCACGAAAAACAAGAGGGGCGGGGCATGTTTTTTTCTATAAATATCGTGTCCCTACGGGACTATAAAACTGGAAAGTTATTTAATTTTCATTCCTATATTCAAGTTTTACGAAGTTAATACATTTTTTTATCTGCGTGACTAAATAAAAAAAACTCCTTGCAGAAAAATTCTACAAGGAGTGATGTTGCGGTGGAAGAGGGATTCGAACCCTCGATACAGTTTCCCGTATGGCAGTTTAGCAAACTGCTGGTTTCAGCCGCTCACCCATCCCACCCAATGGTACAGTGATTCAAGCAGAACCGTTTTGAATTGAGCTACAAAAGTACGGACTATATTCAACACAAACAAATTTTTGGGCATTTTTTTTGTTTTTTTTTGTTTTTTGCATTTTGCAAGCCAGAAAAGCCCCGTTTGTGGGGACACAAACGGCAGGGCTGTTCATTTCTGCTAGAAAGACACCACTTTGGGCGGGTTTTATTACCATTTTTAAGCAATTTCCTTACGAAAACAGCTTAAAACACATCGT
>JAYUZN010000383.1:0-4479 GCA_043751755.1 Bacteroidota bacterium
AAATGACATGTTTACAGGAAAACTTATGCCCTTTGTCCCCGTTTGTGTCCCCACAAACGGGGCTTTTCTGCTATATGCGGTTTGAATACCTATTTGTCCTCCGTTTGTGAGGACACAAACAGAGGCATAATGTATTATTTTTTGCAAGAAAAAATACAGTTATATAATTGATTATTAAATATTTACAATCATTATAATTTCTACAACTTAATAAAAGAATGACTCTGCGTAGCTTCTCTGGTAAAAATTTGAACCGAATACCCCCTTTTTTTAGGCTAAAAAAGGAAAGATTCCTGCTTTTTGCGTATTTTTACCCGATTTTTGTGGAGAAACCTGTCAGGTCTGATAGGGTTAAACGCTATTTCCACACAGAAAATTCACGACTGGGCAAGACCGATGGAGCATCTGCAAATCAAATTTGAGGACAACAAAATCGTAGAAATCATGAACTATGAATAGCAAAATATGCCTTATCCTGTTAAGGCGCGACCTAAGTAAGCGAAAAAACTTGCATTAAACCCGAATAAAAACCTATTTTTGCCCCAAATTACCTAATTGGGAAAGTTTAGGGGCTGTGAAATAGCTATTCTCTGCACATTTTTTATCCACTTTAAAATATGAACACAAAACAATTTCTGTATGTTGCGATACTATTGGGCATTTTTTGCCTGCCAGCTTGCCGAAAAACATGTCAATTTGACACGACCTACCGCTTGCCTGGAGAATGGGAAGAGCAAACTTCTGTTTGGATGGGCTGGGCGGTCTATGAAAATCAGGCGGGTATGCCCACACAGTCTGTTCACGCTGAAATGATAAAAGCCTTAACGCCGCATGTTATAGTCGATTTGGCGGTTCAGGACAGTGCCGAAATCGCAACTGCTACTGCGGAATTGCTTGGCTACGGACTCACACAGGACGTGATTAACACCAAAATTCGCTTTCATAAGATTCGGCACAATGATATATGGTGGCGTGATATGGGTGGCGTTTTTCTCAAAAGTGAGGTGGACAAGCAGCGAATTGTCGATTTTAATTTTAATGGCTGGGGCTACGCGCCTTATACGGATGCTGTTGGGCAGATGGGCTTTGCGTTAGATGAAACGGTTGACCGTCAAATCGCTGCCGAGTTGAATCTTAGCACTGTTGCGAGTTCGATGATTTTGGAAGGAGGGGCAATTGAGGCGAATGGAAAAGGAACGATTCTCGTGGCAGAATCGGTGGTGTTTCAGCGCAATCCGAACCTCTCAAAGGCAGCGGCAGAGGCTGAGTTAATGCGGGTATTACAAGCAAAGAAGGTCATTTGGCTGCCACGTGGGGTTGGAAATGATGTTCATAGCGTTGAAGGCAGCCCCTTTCTTATTGATGGCGAAAAGGTTTATACGGCGATTACGACAAGTGGACATACAGATGAATTTGTCCGTTTTATAGATGAGCATACGATTTTGTTAGCAGAAGTTCCGCTATCTGAGGCAACGGATACCATTGCACGCTTTTCAAGACAAGCTTTGTTGGCAGCAGAAGCGGTGCTAAAAAATGCAACCGACCAAGATGGAAAGCCCTTTAACATTGTGAGAATGCCTGAAACGGGAACTATTCTCAAGGAGGTGACAGCGGGTGATGGGACTTTTGATTTTTTGAGTACCATATCAGCCTTACAGATTGACCCTAACGCACCCATAAAAGTGGTACTTGCTTCTAGTTATCTAAATTATGTCCTCAGCAATGGCGTGATTTTGATGCCGAAATATGCTGGAAATCAAAGCACAACCGACTTGCAAGCCAAAGATGCGCAAGCCTTACAAATCATGCAAGGTCTTTTTCCGCAGCACCAAATTGTACAAATAAGTGTAAATAACATCAATATTGGCGGCGGCGGAATGCACTGCATTACGCAGCAAGTACCGAAATAGAGGTTTTATAGCACTTTTAACGCATCATACAAAGATATATATATCCTTTGAATGGGGTAAATTTCCCTTTAAATATGTCATTTCTTGAAGAAATGACATATTTAAAGGGAAATTCAGGGAAAATCTATCCCGTTTTGAGTATAACAAGCTGCTTTTACCTTGAATCAGCTATTTTTCACGCGTTCCAAAAAGCTTTCTAACGTATATGCCCCTTCTACTACCCGTTTATCATAGACCAAATAATAGCGATAGGCATTGCCTGCTTTTTCTGCCCAAAGTCTGCCAAGACGTATCTTTTGTGCTGCGTCAAGATGGTCGCCTTTTGTTTCTAATACAATCGTTTTGCCGCTTTTGGTTTGAATGATAAAATCGGGATAATGGTTGATAAAGCCATTGATTTTGAAGCCTTTGCGGTCTGTGTTTCTCGTCCAAAAAAGGATATTTGGCAAGTTGGCAAGGGTATTTATTACCTGTTCTTCAAAGCCGTTCATGCTGCCTTCTTTTTCGTAAAGCGACTTTGGCAGGGCTTTGCAGGTCTCACTTGGCGCAATATTTGGCGGAAATGTATAGGCAGGTTTGATAAATACATGGTCTGTGTCCAAAAAATGCTGAAACTTTTCTTCTGCATAGAGTTCGGAAAGAGCGGTGATTTTTTCCTTTATTTTGCGCGTATAAGTATGTTCTTGATGCGCTAATTCGTGGAATTGGGCATCTGTAAAATCCCCCAAAATGCGGGCAATATATTTCTCTATTTCTTTGTCCGGAATAGGATACATGTTGCCAATAAGCCGCATTATTTTTTGGGTAAAAGTGCCTATACGACTGTCTTTGCGGCTTGGGTCAAGAATATATGCCATGATTTCCTCCTTCACCATGCCCTCTATTTTGAGAAACGTGGGCGTATGTTCTCGTTTATTTTCGTCCAAATCTATCTTGTAAAGCTCCGAATCTGAACTGTTAAAGTCTATATTTGTATCGGATTTACTCAATGCAAAACCTTTGAGCAACGCCTCTTTTTCCAATAAAATCCCTTCTTCATCTATGGCTAACAATTCAATTTTCACTTCTTTGACAAAAAATTGGGGCAGCTGAATTGCCGCAGCTTGTGCCTGAAAAATGGCTTTGATAGGATAGGTTTTTACCATGTTTTGAAGTTCGTTAGGCAAAGTTGGCGTGTTTTCGGCGGCGGCTTGCGCAAGCCTATTGTTCAATGCGGCTTCTTCTGCTTGGGCTTGCGCCTCAATTTCTGCTATCATTTTGCTCGGCAAATCGCTGTCTGTAGGCAGCGAAATACGGCTTGTGTCTATGTCATCGGCTATGGTTTCGGGAGAAATAGGTTCTTCCTCTGGTGCGTCTTTTGGTACCTCTTCTGGCGCATTTGGCGGAAAAAAGCCTAATTGTGTAGCAGATTCAGGCTTTTTCGGCTCTAAGACT
Organism: Bacteroidota bacterium; assembly: GCA_043751755.1. Lineage (GTDB taxonomy): Bacteria > Bacteroidota > Bacteroidia > J057 > J057 > JAAFHL01. The sequence continues at coordinate 3,345 of JAYUZN010000383.1, forward strand.
TCCTGCGTTTCCACTACTTTGTAGTCTTTTTCGCTAAAACCCGATTGCTTCAAGCCGTCCACAATGCTTTGCAAGGTAACATTAAACTTTGCAGAAGCCGTAAACACATAACACATATTCAGCAAAGAAAAATTGTGTTTTTGGACAAAAGGCTGCCGCAATATCCTACCCAAAATCTGCTCCACATCTATCGCAGAATTTTTGTCTGCCAAAGATGCCAAAATATAAGCAAAAGGACAATCCCAACCTTCTTTGAGCGCGTTTATGGTAATTATAAAACGGACTTCACAGTTTCGGCTCATCAAATCTATGCCTTTGATTTCATTTATAGTTGCCGTTTTTATTTTGATTTGTTCCGCAGGAATGTTAAGTTCTAATAGCTTTTCCTTTAATTTTTGAACATTTGTTTTTTCTTCTGCTTCGCTTGCCCATTTTTTGCCTTGTTTGGGCTGTGCCTGAAACAAAACAATGGGGCGAATGTATTTTCCGCCTTTTTTTTCTTCGGCGATTGCCTTCAATTCCAAACTTCTTTGCAGTTGCAAAGCCCCATTTATCACCTCTGTTTTGTCGGGGTTATTGCGCACAATTACAGGCAGTTTCACCATATTTTCCTTCTTCAACTCCAACGCATCTATAAAGCTGATGAGATTGCTATTGTTGCGCGGGGTTGCCGTCAAATCCAGAATAAACGAAGGATTCAACTCCTTTAACATTTCTACACTCAACTCACTTTCTGCATTGTGGCTCTCATCTACAATGACTACAGGATTCAAATATTTGATAACTTCGCCTAATGTTATGTCCTTTTCTTTGCCCAAAATACGTTCAAAAGACTGCAAATTCCCGTTTTCTTGAAACACTTTTCTATCTTCTTTGTTTTTGGCACGCAAACTGTCAAAACTCATCACCATAATTGTCAGATTTTCTTGGACACTTGTGGCATGAAAACCGCCGCCTTGCAAGAGCATTGCCTTGTCATAGACTTCTACTTTGCTCTGAAAATGCACATTTATTTTTTGGCGATAGGGGTGAAACGGCAGGGCTGTTCATTTCTGCTAGAAAGACACCACTTTGGGCGGGTTTTATTACCATTTTTAAGCCATTTCCTTACGAAAACAGCTTAAAACACATCGTT
>JAYUZN010000384.1:0-1881 GCA_043751755.1 Bacteroidota bacterium
CCATTCCTTTGCGGCGTGGAAACAGATAGCTTTTGAGACCAAACAAGTGTGTGATTCTTTTGGGGCAACTTGCATCATAAACGACAATGCTTTGATTGCCAAAGAAATAGGGGCAGATGGGGTGCATTTGGGAAAAACAGATATGTCGCCGATTGAGGCACGAAAGTTGTTGGGAAAAGGCAAAATAATTGGTGCAACCGCAAATACTTTTGAAGATATTTTGGCACTTGCCGAGATGAAGGTGGATTACATTGGTTTAGGTCCTTTTCGTTTTACGGGAACAAAACAAAGCCTGTCCCCTATTTTGGGCATTGAAGGTTATGAAAAGATTTTGGGAGAAATGAAAAACGCAGGGATTTACCTTCCCATTATTGGCATTGGTGGAATCACTTTGGCAGATATTTTTGCATTAAAAAAAACAGGACTTTCAGGCATTGCCATCTCTTCTGCGATTAATTTGGCAGAAAACCCCACATTATCGGCTTCGCAGTTGCTCAAAGCCTTATAATTGTCCTTCTTTTCTCGGCTCCGAAAAATCTGTTTCTATATTATAACGTACAAGGTAAGTCGTGATTTCTACGTTTCCTATGATTTCTGTCTGCTCTACCACATCAGGATGCGTTACTTTGTGGTTTACAAAGACCAAATACACGCCTTTTGTCAAGCTCAAACCCTTGGTATAATACGCAAGTTGTACTTTGCCTTTCTGAAATTGCCCAATATGGTAATAAACTTTACCTTCTATGACAATTTCTTGTCCGCGAACATTAATAATCAAATCGCTTCTGCCAAGTGCCACATGTGCTTCAAGATAGCTTTTTCCTTCTAATACCTGCAAAAAAGATTGAATATAAGTCTCAAAACTATACATCAGAGCCGCTTCTAACAAACCTTTGGGCTTGCCATTTTCATCTTTTTCGATAAAATAACGAAAACCTCGCCTTGCTGCATATTCTTGATAGCCCCGAATAATCTTGTCCATATTCAACATACCTGTTTCCGTAAAATAGGCATTTATAACAATATTTCCCTGAATTTCTTGCGCCTCACCATTCATACTCGGATAAAAATATTTTTGAATCCGTTTTTTGTACAAAGGAACCCAAAATGTTATATTCCCTTCTTTATTTTCCTTGATGATGCCATTTACATGCAAATAGCGATGCTCCGCTTTGTCTATATCAAATCGAATCTTATTTTCGGTAAATAACAACTTTTCCATAAAAGCCTGTTGATGCTTCGCTTTGTTGATGATATTTGCCACATTTTTGTCCAAAGCACGATACAAATACCAATCTTCTACTTCCAAATACTGCTCATACTCAATTATTGGCAGGTTTTCATATTTTTCTATAAGTCTTTCCCCAAAACCATTCACAAGTCCGGGCTGCCCTGCGGTGATATAGGCTATTTTTTCTTTCGTAGGTTGGGAAAATAACTGCCCTGTTTCCGTCTCGTGTTGCTCCAACAATTCAAATATCTCATTTTCGCTAAAATAGGGAATTTCTAAATTATCATTTGTATTAAAAGGACTCGCATTATCCTGAATTACGCCCGTAATATTGACTACGCCCACCAAAATGACCGATTTCAAGGCATGTTCGCTACGGGAATGATAGGCACTTCTAATCGTGTGCAGAAAAACATTGAGCATTTCGGGGTTTAAGCCTTCAATTTCATCTACAATAAACACATATTTTTCATTTGGCGCATTTATATAGTCATCAAAAAGCCAGCGAAGGCTGCCCTTTTCAAGCTTTCTCCCTGTGCTTCTGTCCATTGCTCGCCCCATATAATGGCAAAAAAAGGCTTCTTCTGCCTGTGCCAAATGCTCTATATTTACATGGCAAACTTTGTAGCCCTCTTTTTCCAACTCCGTAG
>JAYUZN010000385.1:0-16187 GCA_043751755.1 Bacteroidota bacterium
ATTTTTCTCACCACTAAGGCACTAAGAATCACTAAGCAATGAGGTAAAAGAAGGAATCTAAGGCACATTTTTTCTTTCTTAGTTTCCTTCGTGCCTTAGTGGTAAATTATAAGGTTAATTTTTTTGTGTTCAGAGTAGCTAAATCGACAAAAGAATTTTGGTGCGGTAGCCCTAAATAGGAATGAGGATAAGTCTAACTATTAAAAAAAATAGCAATACAATTATTATGAAAAATTTAAACTTTATTCTTTATGAAAAATTTCTCCTTGCAAAAAGTCGAAGAAATCGAAGGTGAAAAACCTTTCTATAAGCTAATTATAGATGAAAACTGTTTATATGATGAATTTGAGGCTCAAATTAGAAAAGAAGGTAATTGGGCGAAGCAGTTGAATACCATACAAACTCGAATGTTAGCGGTTGCTGATGGGAATTTACTTAGTAAAGAGAAATTTAGGGATATTACGCCTAAAAAAGAAGCAGTCAAAGAGTACGAAATTAAAGCGCCAAATTTGCGGGTGTATTTAATAGAACATACGCATTCTGGTAAGATTATCATTTTTGCAGGTCGCAAAACCACACAGGATAAAGACATAACGAAGTTTCGGAACCTAAAGGCTGAATATTTAGCCAGTTTAGCAGAAGAATAAAATAGACTTTTACAGAAGACATTTTAACATTAGAAATATGTTAACGCATAAAGAATTAGTACAAACCCCCGAATATTGGGTGGAAATTATTCAAAATCGCTTGTTCAGAGAGGTTCAACACTATTTGGACCAAAAACAACTTACACAAACTCAACTTGCTGAACAACTTGGGGTAAGTAAAGGCTATATTTCTCAAATTCTGCATGGAAATTTCAATCATACTTTGAAAAAGTTGGTGGAAATTTCCCTTGCAGTAGGAGTAGTCCCAGATATTCATTTCAAAAATACGCAACGTTTTGTGGCGCAATCTACTCGAAAAACATTTCACAAAGAAATGAGTAGCTCCACAAATACAGACTATATGAGGGTTGAATTTATGCCAAGTTCAAACATAATATCCTTAGAATCTTATGTTATTTCTCAAACATTTTCTATTGTAAAATAATGATATTTCAATATTTATGAATAAAAATACCGCTATCGAATCTACTAAAATAGGCATTAAAAAAATCAAAGAAATAGGCTTTTTCTGGGAGGGGGAAAAAGATATTTCGCAAGCCTCTTTGAGTTATCATATAGAAATCAACACAAATCTTCATGCAGAAAAAGAGGAAGTTGAAGTCATTGTTTCGGCTACTTTTAAAGATAAAGAAGATGCCTTTTTGTCTATCAAAGTCGCAACAACGTTTTATATTGAGCATATAACACAATTTATCGACAAAACGAATGCCCTACACTTACCCGAACAGATAGGCAGTTTGATAAGTGAGATTTCTTTTGCACATACAAGAGCTTTGTTAGCAAGAAATACAAATGGAACAGCTTTTGAGTTGCTGATTTTACCTGTTATAGATGCTAAAAATTTTATGTAATCTCATTTTCATCACGCAGATGATAACAGTTAGCAGTGAACAATCAATCATTTCTCATTTCTCATTTTTTATGAAACTACGTGCAGACAATCTTGTCAAGAAATACAAACAACGTGCCGTTGTGAATGACGTATCTATAGAGGTTTCGCAGGGCGAAATCGTGGGCTTATTGGGTCCAAATGGGGCAGGCAAAACGACTACTTTTTATATGGTCGTAGGCTTGATTCGCCCTGCTGCGGGCAAAATTTACTTAGACGACAAAGACATCACCTCAAAAGCCATGTACAAAAGAGGGCAGCTCGGCATCGGCTATTTGGCGCAAGAGGCTTCCATTTTTCGGGAATTGTCGGTGGAAGAAAACATCATTTCGGTGTTGGAAATGGTCGGAGATATGAGCCGAGCGCAGCAAAAAGAAAAGGCTGAAAAATTGTTGGAGGAGTTTCGGCTTACGCATGTCCGCAAAAATAAAGGCAAATTGTTGTCGGGTGGCGAGCGGCGCAGGACAGAAATTGCAAGAGCTTTGGCGGTAAATCCTAAGTTTATTTTGCAGGATGAGCCTTTTGCAGGCATTGACCCTATTGCCGTCAATGAGATACAAACCATTGTACGTGAGTTAGTTTCGCGCAATATTGGGATTCTGATTACTGACCATAATGTACACGAAACCCTGAATATTACGAATCGTGCGTATCTGCTATATGATGGCAAAATCCTCAAATCCGGTACAGCAGAAGAATTGGCAGATGATGAGAATGTGCGGAAATTGTATCTGGGCGAGAATTTTAAATTGCAGAGATAAGCAAGCAGATATAGTAGAAAAGCCCCGTTTGTGGGGACACAAACAGGGGCAAAAGCCTAAGCTACAGTAACAGAAAAAATAGTTGAAATAAAATTTGCTTATGTCAAACTAAAGTTTTAGCTTTGACGGTTCTTTTTATCTGTTACATTTTAACTTCTATTTTTATGAAAAACAGAAATAACATTACCCCCCCCCTACATGATTATGTAGAAGGGTTTTTCAACAAAGTGCTTCTCTTGTTTGGGCTTCTGCTCACCTGTTTTGGCACATATGGGCAACTTACTTTGCAGCAAACTTTGCCGGGAGCGCCTCCTGGAAATTACTATTTTCCAGGGCAGTTTATTGCCTACCAATTAGCACTAGTAAATACTTCTGCTGGTACTATAAATAATATAGTACTTCAAAGTAACTTTAGTGCGCAGTTTATTGGAAGTTCTATTACTTTCAGTATCATTAATAACAATACGGCTACTTATACAGTAGTCGGCAATGTGCTTACCATCAATATTGCAAGCATGCCTTATCAAGGAAATGCTTTCATTGGTATTGGCGTGCAACTTGCTAATCCAAGCCCTTGTGGAACCTTTAGCCAAACAGTAAGTACATTGACCAATAGCACAAGTGTTATTAGCAGCAGTTTGGGAATGGGAGGACCGACCGCTTCTGCAAGCGCAAGTTTGGGACCGCCTACCACAACTTACACTATTCCTAATAGTGCCTCAAGTACAAATTATGGTTCGGGTTTTCAAAATGCGTACATTACAGTAAATGGAGATTTTAACATTGTAGATTTGTTTAATATTAGCAATTGTGTGCTTAATATGGCGCCTAATAGCGAAATAAGAATTGTAAAAATTGGTAACCTCACTATGCAAAATAATTATTTGTTTAGTTGTGGGGCTTTGTGGAAAGGGGTTCATGCTATAGAAGGTCCTTTGCAGCTATTTAGGTCTAATAGAATAGAAGATGCCGAAAATGCGGTTTATCTTGAAAATAATCCAAGTGTATTAAATAACACTGTTTGTTGGGTAGCATATAACCATTTTATCAATAATTATATTGGCGTATATGTTGCTCCTTCTGCTTTCAATAGCATTAATTTACCTTCAAATATGCACATAAGAGATAACACTTTTGAAGGCGGTAGCCTACAAGCCGTCAATCAAGTCCCTCATTTGGGCTGGGCTTACGCAGGAGTTGTGATGAACAATCTCAGCTTTATTTCGGCTAATCCCCCCTTTGGCTTTACCAAAAATCGATTCACCAACCTGTGTAATGGTATTCTTGCCACTCGTTGCGATTGGCTTTGCTATAAAAATACCTTTGACAATATTCAGCCTTTTGCTGCTTATAATGTCCCCAATTATTCGGGCGCAAATATCAATGGGGTTGGGCTTTATGCTCGACAATTGGGTAAATTGCAGGTGTTGGGCTTTGGCGGAATCCCAAATGTATCGCAGATTAGCTTTGATAACTGCAAATATGGAATCATTACAGAACGTGTAAATACTTATATAGAAACTACTCGTATGGAAAATATGTATGATGGAATATATTGTGGGAGTTCTATGGGGGGGCAAACCATTTTGGTAAATTCAAATAGCATTAGCAGTTGGCATAAAGGCGTTGAGCTGCAACATACAGATGCCGCAACCGTGAATGTTACCAATAATGTTATTAAGACAGGATATTTGTCAGGGGCTGTCGGATTGGGCTGTATTTCTGCAAACAATTTCAATAATAATGCTTCTAATACTACGATATTTAACAATATACTTACCGTCAATCGGGCATTATATGGGATATATGCCACACAAGTAGGAGGTATTATTATGAATAACAACACTGTAACCTTAAACAGCCCACTCAATCGAATGGGAATAGGCATTTCTAATTGTAATAATGCTTTTATTACTTGCAACAATGTTTTAGGTTTAAGTGCCGTAGGAAATGCTACCTACACAAATGTGACCACTCAAACGGCTATTGCTGTAGAAAACTCCACGAATTGGAATATTTCCCTCAATGACATCAATCAAACCATTATTGGTTTTCGCTTCAAAGGCATCTGCAACTCGGCAGATAAGTTTACGCTGAACAACCTATTCAATCACTATGTAGGGCTTTATGTCCCAGCTTCGGGAAACTCTCAAATGGGCATACAAACGCATAGAGGCAATAAATGGCTAGGGACTTATGGACTGAATCCAGCGAATGCAAATGGGGCTAACTGGGCTTTGTCCCGCTTTTATGTAAATAATCCAAGCGGAACGCAGTTTTTCCCTAATAATACCGTTCCAGGAGGTTGGTTTTGGCCATTACCAGGCACCCCTTTTTCTGCGCAAACTTGTGGAATTGCCCCTATTGTTGCGGATAGTGCCAATCTTGATGCTTTTGACTATACGATTGCGATGGATAGCGTGAATGACCCTGAATATCCTGCCGAAACGCAATACAGTGCTGACCGCTATTTATTGGAAAAGCTCAAGAAAAATAGCCAATTAATTGCTGCTTCGGGCATTATTCATGATTTTTATGCCGAACAAGCAGGACAAAGTTTGGATATATTGAGTGGAGTAAGCCTTTCTACCTATATGCTTGCGGTTTCTGCTTGGCGGACGAACTTAGATAGCTTGCGCAATCAAAGTGCTTTGCTGCAAATACAAACGAGAAGTACAGATAGCCTCATAGAAGTTACTACGGATTCTTTAGACTTGCAAAACCTGCAATCTGAAATGGCGACTTTGCTGGCAGAAATGGGAAGCCTGTCGCATACAATGGCTGCTACGGAAGATAATATTGCCGCAGAGCAGGCTTATGAAGCCGCTTATTTAGCTGCGCAAAATGCAACAGTAGAGGATTCCCGTTTGATAGTAACAAATGAGCAAGTTATCAATGATATTTATTACACAACTCTTGGCAGTGGGGTCTATGAATTTAGCCCGCAACAATTGGCAGATATAGATTCTATTGCTTTTCAGTGCTTGCCCCTTGGAGGAGTCGGCGTGTATAAGGCAAGGGGAATACGGGCATGGCTGTATGGAGAATCTGATTATGACGATACGGAAACTTGCGCGCAACAAGGCATTTCTTGGCGAAAACCGGACACAAATGCACAAGCGCAGAAAGTTAGCCTAAGCCCGAATCCTGCTTCTACTACGATAGAATTGAGGTTTGCGCAACCTATAGCAGCAAACACAAGCCTCACAATTTACAATAGTGTAGGGCAAGAAATAGAAGCGAAAATACTGCCCGAATATGCAAGGTTTTACCCTTATACGGTTTCTGCTTTGACAAGTGGCGTTTATTTTTATACACTAAATGCAGGAAATCAAGTACTTACAGGTAAGTTTATTAAACAATAATATTTTAACAAGCAGGAAGTAAGTGCGGAAAACCACACGTTTTTCGCACTCGCCTCTCGTCTTATAAGCTATTTTATCATGAAAAAATATTTTGTTTACTATATACTTATCTTGTTAGGGACTTATTTGCAAGCACAATCTACTTATCACTATGACAGTAAGTGGTATATTGGAGCTGATGGGTATTCACCTTGCCGAAATTATGTTGAATTAGATTTCTCTGAAAGTAATAATGTGGTTCAAACTGCTATCTATCAAGATTCATTGAACATAACACACGAAATAGATTTTGATGTAACAAGTACTGCTTTTTATGACAGTACAGGCAATATTTTGTTTTATACAAACGGGCATCAGGTACGCAACAAGCAGCATGAAATCATGATAGCGGGCGACACACTTGTTCCAAATGCTTATTGTAAGCAGTATGTAAAAACAGGTTGCTTATTGCCACAAGGCGTATTAGGGATTCCTGTGCCGGGTAAATCCGACCAGTTTTATCTCTTTAATGAGGGACCAGATAGGGCAGACTATCCTTATTGTCTGAAGCTCAATATGAGTACAATTCGTACTAATACGCCACAAGGCGACGTATCTCCTCGCAATATCCCTGTTATAGAAGATACAATAGCCTATGGGCAGCTTACGGCTTGCAAACATGCAAATGGGCAAGATTATTGGGTAATAGTGCCTGATTGGGGAAAAGGCTTTTATAAATTGTTGGTAACGCCTACAGGGGTAACACAATCTTATCAACGAACCAATAACTTCACAGGTTATATAGCTTCTTGCCAAACGATGTTTACGCCAGACGGCAAACAATATGTGCGAGTAGAAGGTGGACAAGGGGCAGCTGTAAATGTTTTTGTCTTTGACTTTGACAGATGTACAGGCTTATTGAGCCACGAAAAGAAAATAACCTTCCCGCTTAGTACAGTTACTTATGTAGTAGGGGGAGCTATTTCGCCCAATTCTCGTATGTTATATGTAGCCTCAGATATGCAGATAGACCAATTCGATTTGGCGGCTACAGATGTATTGACAAGCAGGGTTACGGTTGCTACTTTAGATACAAATACATTGGATTGTTATGGGAATATCTATTATTATTTCTTCTTGGGGCAATTAGCCCCTAATGGGAAAATCTATTTTAGTACGCCATTTAGCCCAACTAATGGCTTGCATGTCATCAATTATCCAGATAGTATAGGCGCAGCTTGCCAAGCAGTGGCGCATGGGCAAATATTATTTACGACAAATGTAATGCTTCCCAACCACCCAAACTACTATCTCGAAGCCTTGACAAGCCCCTGCGATAGTATAGGCGTTGGGCTTGCTGCGCTTAGTGTAGAAAAACAAGCTGTAAGCCTAAGCCCGAATCCTGCTTCTACTACGATAGAGTTGAGGTTTGCGCAACCTATAGCAGCAAACACAAGCCTTGTTATTTACAATAATTTGGGGCAGGAAGTAGCAAAACAGGCTTTACCTGAAAGAATACAACGTTATAACGCTGATATTTCCACTTGGACAAATGGCATATATTTCTACCAAATAACAAATACTAAACAAGTATTTACGGGCAAATGGCTCATTAATCATTGAAAGTGTCTATTTATATTCCCACGAATTGCACGAATTAACGCAAACTATAGCTATTCACATAATTCGTGGCGATAAAAACAAACCCGAACAAGCCCTATTTTTGACAGCTGGAGGGGGATTTTTAGCTTTATAGAAAAAAACATTGACTAACAAGCCTTATTTTCCTAATATTGCAGCATGAAAAGCATATTTTTTCGCCTTCTTCTCTTGCTCTTTCCTGCCTTGTTATTTGCACAAAACGACTCACCTGTTTTGTGTGGGAGTTCCCTTGTCCATACGCCACAGATGCAGCAGCGTATGGCGGCTATTGACCAAAACTGGGCGATAGATGCCCCTACTTTTCCGCCGCCTACTACACAATCGCTTTACACGCTGCCTGTAGTCGTGCATATCGTGCATTATGCGGGTACGCCTCTCGGCACAAATGAAAATATAAGCAATGCGACTGCGCAAAATGCCATCACTTGGCTCAACGAGGCTTACGCAAATACGGGCTATTACGACCCAGCAACGGGCGTAAATACAGATATTCAGTTTTGTTTGGCGCAAAGAGATGCGAATGGCGCAGCGACAACGGGCATTGAACATGTTGCTTCGCCTTTGTCCTATATGATTATGGAAACGCAAGACACCTTGTTAAAAGATGTAAGTCGTTGGAATCCAAACTGTTTTATCAATATTTGGGTGGTAGATGAGATTTGTAGCAATGCGATGGGCTGTGGCGTGGCGGGCTATGCCTATTTTCCGTCCGAACATGGCACAGTGATAGATGGTATTGTGATTGAATGGGGATATTTTGGAAGTAGTCAAGCAAATAACACAGTGTTAGTGCATGAATTGGGGCATTATTTGGGCTTGTACCACACCTTTGAGGGGGCTTGCACGAATAATAACTGCCTCTTAGATGGCGACAAAATCTGCGACACGCCGCCTGACCAATCTACGACTTGGCTCACTTGCGGAAATACAACGAATACCTGTAGTACAGATGCTAATTCGGGCTTTGCAAGTGATGTCAATGACATGGTGGAAAATTACATGGATTACAACAATCCGAATTGTTATAGTATTTTTACGGCAAATCAAAGTACGCGTATGCAGTGGGCTATTGCCAATGAAAGAAACAGTTTATTGAACTGTCAATCCTGCGTTACGCCCTGTTTGAACCCTTTTGCGGCTGCTTTTACTGTACCAAATGCCACGATTCCCGTAGGTACAAACTTAAATTTTACCAATACTTCCACAGGCGGAACGGCTTATACTTGGCAGATAAATGGCGCAAATTTCGCTGCTACCACCAATGCAAATTATGTATTCAATACGATTGGTACGTATATTATAACCTTAATTGCGACAGATGGCGCGACTTGCAGCTATACTTTTGACATGGAAATAACCGTTATTTGCCCTGTTATAGCGGCTTTTACGCCAAGTACTTTGAATATTTCGCCGGGCGGAAGCGTAACTTTTACCAACACTAGCACAGGTGCAACGGCTTATACATGGTTTGTGAGTTTTGTTTCCGCAGGAAATACCACAAATCTTACCCAAGTTTTTCCCAATGCAGGGCAATATCAAGTGTATTTAGTTGCAGATAACAGTGGGCTTTGCGCCAATTCCAGCCAAATTGTTACGGTAAATGTAGGAAATGATTGTTCGCAAATTTCTGCAGGAAATGATGTGAGTGTTTGTGCAGGAGATATGGCGCAGTTGCAAGGCAATTTTACTACGCCGATTCCAGGGGCTACGATTCAATGGACGGGCGGAGGAGGCACTTTTCTCCCAAATGCCAATGTTCTCACGCCTCAATATATTCCTACCCTTGCCGAAATTGCTTCGGGACAGGCAAATTTGCAAATGCAGGTGGATTTTATGGCACCGGGAAGTTCTATAACACCCCGACTGTTGGGCTATGGACACAATGGGCAGGACGATATTTATTATATAGACCCTGTTGCGGGCGGCGCGGTTTCGATTCAAACCAGCAATTTTGGGGCAGATTGGTTGGCTATGGGCTTGGATATTGCCGCAAATGTAGTGTATGGCGTGAGTTATGGTTCAGGAAATAATTTTCTCAATAAATGGGATTTAACGACTTTAACACACACACAAATCACATTTTCTCCCTATCCCGAAAACATGACAGGCGGAGATTATGACAATACAAATGGCATTTTTTATACGGTAGGAACAGCTTGGGGGACAAATATGCCTCAAAAATTGTTTAGCATAAACACCACAACAGGCGTAGCAACTTTGATAGGAAACTTGGGAATTACTGCCACTTATCCGGGCTATGTGCCGCAGGGCGAAGGACTTGGTGGCATTGCCTACGACCCGCTACTCAATGTTCTATACGGCGTTTCTGCTACGACCGACAATTTATATACGATAAATGTAACAACTGGCGCAGCAACTTTGGTCGCACCTTTGAGTCAATTAGGCTTGACTACCAGAGGCTTAGCGTATGATTTTAATTTGGGGAAATTGTGGGCGCAAGATGGCGCAGGGGTTTTGTATGAAATAGACAAAAATACAGGCATGATTGTTTCTACCATCAACAATTCTGCTCCAACTCCTGGCGCAGGTTTGACGTATGCCCCTGTAATTGTCGGCTCAAATCAGTCTATTACTTGTTTTGATAGCATGAAAATAACGATAAATCCCTTGCCTATGGTGACTTTGGGAAATGATACTTCTTTTTGTGGAATAAATGGCATAAATATAAGCCCTATTGTTTCCGCAGGAAGTAGTTGGGATTGGGAAAATGGCACAAATACAAGCCCTCGAAATATCTCATTATCAGGCACTTATTGGGCAGAAGCTACAGATATGTTTGGCTGCAAAAACAGAGATTCTATAGATATAACGGTTATTACGCAGCCGAATTTAAGCCTAAATTTGGGGGCAGATATTACGACTTGTCAGGCAGAAGTCATTGTGTTAGATGCAGGAATAGGCTTTGCGAGTTATTTATGGTACAATCTTTCTCCGAGCCAAACAAATACGGTTTTTGGTTCAGGCATGTATTATGTGAAATGTACAGACCTGTGTGGAAAGGTTTATAAAGATACCATAAACATAAACATTTCGCTCATTCCTGTGGATACTTTTGCGATAACTATCTGTAAGGAAGATACTTATACTTTGCCCAATGGAAATATAGTAAGCGCAATAGGCGATTATAGCACTACGATTTTGTCTGCGCAAGGCTGCGATAGCACAATAGTTGTAAGGCTTTCTTTTTATCCTAACATAGCAAATACAGATATTTATCCTAGCATTTGTGCAGGAAAAACCTATCTTTTGCCCAATGGAAATACGGCAAATGCAACGGGAAATTATCCGATTTTGTTGGCTTCTGCGAAAGGCTGCGATTCTTTGGTAAATGTGCATCTCACAGTTTTGCCCACTTTTTCGCAAGATATATATGCTACGATTTGCAAAGGAAATAGCTACCTTTTGCCGAATAATGTGCCTAAAACTATAGCTGGAACTTATCCTGTCATCTTAACTGCCACAAACGGCTGCGACTCTATCCTTATCACGCATTTAACAGTAACTCCAGCCCCTATTTCTCATGTTTATTATGATTTGTGTAAAAATGATACGCTTTTTCTCCCAGACGGAACGCCTACCTTGGCAGAAGGTACAATAAAAACGACTATGTCCACCTTACAAGGCTGTGATTCTATCATTTATTCCCATATAAAACGAAAAAAGATTGTTTGGAAGGAAATAGAAACGGAATATGAGTTGTGCAAAGAGCAAAGTGCGATACGAATAAATGTGGAGCAGCCTTTTGAAACTTCGTATTTGTGGGACAATGGCAGCACGTATTATGAAAATATCTTAGAAAAAGAGGGCATTTATTGGGTAAAATTAACCGCTTGCGGAGAGGAGAAAATAGATACTTTTCAGGTTACACATTGCCCAGAATTGTTTACGCCTTCGGCTTTTTCGCCCAATGCAGATGGCATCAATGACGAATGGGGCATAGTAGGCGTAGGAATCGCTGCTTTTGAGTTGATACTTTTTGATAGATGGGGCAGGGAAATCACTCGTTTTTCGCAGATAAATGACAGATGGGCAGGCAAAGTAAAAGGGCAAGACGCGCCTGAAGGGGTTTATACATTTATAATAAAAGCGACTACTAACAATGGAAAAGACATTCGGCAGCAAGGGACGGTTACGCTGATAAGGTAGGGCTTGTAGGTTGGAGTATGAGGGGGACACACTTTTCAAAAGTGCGTCCCCCTCGAAAACGAAACACTCGTCTATTGAAACAATTTTGCCATAGCCTCTATATTTATCTCCTCGTCAAAAATAGCTTTTACAGGAATCCTAAAATCCTGAATAACAATACTTTGTATTTCTCCTTCATGCAATTTTTGGTATAAATTATATTCTCCATTTTTCAAAATATACTGCTCCACAAAGCCTTCTTCTGCATCAATTATCCAATATTCTGGGATTTGATGGGCAGCATAATCCAAGAATTTTATCCCTTTATCGCGCTTTTCTGTACTTTCTGAAAGGATTTCTACCACAAAATCAGGGGCAGGAAAAATCGTTTGCTCTGGCTTAAAATCAGCGGCTTTTTCCTTCCCAAAAAAACAAATATCTGGCTCATAATCGTTTCGTGTGAGACGAATAAGCAATTTTTCAAAGCCTACTTTGCCGAGTTTATGGATTCGTACAAACGTATCTAACAGCTTGTATAACAAGCCTGTAGCCTCATTGTGTTCAATCCT
The DNA here is from genome assembly GCA_043751755.1 of Bacteroidota bacterium. Lineage (GTDB taxonomy): Bacteria > Bacteroidota > Bacteroidia > J057 > J057 > JAAFHL01. The sequence goes on from JAYUZN010000385.1 coordinate 12,040, forward strand.
TACAGGCGAATGAATAACAATTTCACCCATAATAAATTCCGCTTTTTCTTGCTCAGTGATTTCATTATAAAAAAAGAGCCGCTTTTCTGCTTCTTCTGCAAGTTTTTGTTGTGCTTCTTGCAAAATTTCGTGCGCATTGCGCTCCTGCAAAAGTTGTGTGATAATATGATGTTGCATGGCTGTTTGTTTTGTTTGGAAAATAAAAGACAAATATAAGAAACATTGAGCATGTTTGCTTATTTTTGTGAGGAATTGTGCAGAAGCCTATTTTTTAGGGCGGATTTACTGCGATAAACGACATAAATTTTTTTTTTTCCTCTTTTTGGAAAGAAAATTGCTTTTGTCTTTTTTTATCTATATAATTGTAACGTTTTTTCTCAACCTTGGTTACTTTTGTTTTTTTTCTTGCATAAAGGAGCAAGCAAATCGTATCCTAAACACACGTTTTTATCTTAATACAATCATGCAAACAAAGTATCTTTTGTCGCTGATGTTGCTGCCTGTTGTGTATTTTATCTGCACAGCGGAGTCCTGCAATTGTCAGGTTGACCCCACAGATTTCACGAATCTGAAAGCACAAGTTGCCAATTATGGGCAAAGCGGCAACGTCCGTGCGACCTATACAAAAAGCAAATCTGAAACGGCTTTATCTTTTGCGAAAGAATGTAAGTGCATTTATGCCAGCGATGACATAGATAAAGAAGCCGCAAAGCACGTGGGCAAAGATGCCCTCAACCAAGATGACCGTTTGGCATTGAACGGACTGGCAGAAGTCGGCAAAAACCCGCTCAATACGCTAAGTGCTTTGTGGGATTGGGGAGTAGTTGCCGCAGGGGTGCAAGGAGGTCGAGTCGGTCCCCCCCCGCCGCCGCCACCGCCAGTTATCGAGCTGAAAATGGGATTCAGTGCAGGGCAAACGCAAACTGCTATTATCGGACCCGACCCTGCGCTTGGTATGCAAGGCGACTATGTGAATATGTTACTGACGACTATGGACAACTTGAACGCAACCAGTTTTGACGTGCTTGCGCCACAAGATGCTTTTAGAGATAAGCTTTCTTCAGGGCAGCCGTTTTTTGCTACCAGCAGAAATGGCTACAATGTGATGTATGTGGATATGGGTGATGGAAAGGTTATGCGGCTTTCTTCGTTCAATCAGGCGAGGTTGAATGCGGTAGCGAATGTCTTAGTTGTGGAGTAAGCGAGTTTCTCGCAGATGAGAGACACAGATTTTCACGAATTAGCAGCCCTAATTCGTGAAAATTTGTGCAATTTGTTTATCAGGGTGGCGCACCTTTGAAAGGTGCGCCACCCTGAGTATGTTGTCCTCAAATTCGGGCAATTTGCAGGGATAAAAACAGGTTTTGCGCTGCGTACAAAAAACGAAAACATGGACTTTTTATTACCACATATCCATCTCTATTCTGAGCAGCACACTGCGCCAGAGTCGCACTTGTTGCAAGCACTCAATAGAGAAACGCACCTCACCATCTTGTACCCGCGTATGCTTTCGGGGCATTTTCAGGGCAGGGTGCTGTCTTTTTTTGCCAATATGATGCGCCCATTGCGGATATTGGAAATCGGCACTTATACAGGCTATGCTACCCTCTGTTTGGCAGAAGGCTTGGCAGAAAATGGCAAGATTGTTACCTTGGAAAAAGACCCTGAATTGGAGCATATTGCCCGAAAGTATTGGAAATTGGCAGGCATTGAGGATAAAATTGAGCTGCATATTGGAAATGCCTTAGCCATTATCCCAAATTTGACGGACACTTGGGACTTGATTTTCCTTGATGCAGACAAAGAAAATTATATAAATTACTATCCCTTAATCCTCCCGCAGTTGCGCAAAGGTGGCATTATTCTTGCTGATAATGCTCTATGGAGCGGCAAAGTAACTGATATTCAAACCTATTCTGACAAAGATACGATAAGCATCGACCGATTCAACAAGAGGATTCAACAAGACCCTTCTGTGGAATGTGTCTTACTGCCGATTAGAGACGGAATTATGATGATTCGGAAAAAATAAAGGGGGAAGAAGGAATGAAAAATAAGAAATGGAAAATCAATAAATTAATCAGCCGTTTATATAGCTTTGTCAAAGTTTAGAACTTTAACAAAGCTATATAAACCTAAAATTAGCATTTTAATACTTTTATTTTCAAGATAAAGCAAACCTAATAAAGGGCAAAATCTTTTTCAACTATCAACTATCCATTCATTATGCATACTTTCTTATTATTTTGGCTCACATTTTCCCTTTCTCACACTGCGGAACAAAACTCCGTTCCTGATAAAATGATGTTTTGTGAGGTGGAAGTAAGCATCACTGAAGGCGCGAAACAAAAACTTCGTAACTATAAGAAAAAGCTATACGAAAACCCTAAATACTTCAATGAAGCCGTTGATAGGGCAGACACGTATTTGCCTTTTGTAGAAGAAGCCCTCAAAGATAGCGGCTTGCCCGATGACCTCAAATATCTCACGATTCAAGAAAGTAACCTCTTTGCAGATGCCAAATCTTCGGCAAATGCCATAGGTTTTTGGCAATTTAAAGATGATGCCGCCAAAGAAAATGGCTTAAAAGTTACGCCGTTTGTAGATGAGCGCAAGCATATTTTCCGTTCTTCGCAAGGGGCTGTCAAGTATTTGCGCCGTTCCAACAAAGACTTTGACCATTGGCTTTATGCCATTATTTGCTATTATGAAGGGCAAACAGGGGCAATTCAATATACAGACCCTACTTTATATGGAAAAAAAACATTGACAATAGATGAGAATACGCATTGGTATTTGCTGAAAACCATTGCTTATAAATTGGCGTATGAAGATGCCCTTAAAATCACGATTCAGCCCCAAATGTGGCTGCAACCCATAACCGTAACGGGTCCCGTTACCACAGAAGAATTAGCCTTAAAAAATAATATGAGTGTAGAACAATTCAATAAGTGGAATAAATGGATACTGTTAAGCCAAATCCCTGAAAATGAGATGTTTACCTATTATATTCCTCGTACAGATTTGTATATAGGGCATACGCCAGACCCCACCAAATTAGCGGTTTTGGCTGCCAAAAAGAATCCTATTCCGCCTAAACCTGCCCTAACAACGCCTCCTGTTGCCATTCCCACTCCTTCTGCGGCAATCGTAGCAAAATCTCCGAATGAGGTAAAATTGAGTCCTACCCCTCCTCTTACGACAGCCCCTGCGCCTGTGGTCATGATGCCTGTCGATTTGACCAGCAAAGAAGCTTTGCCTATCTCGGCTTTGACCGAAGGCACGTATGCTTTGATAGACATTGAGGACGACTTGTATTATGGATTAGCCGCAAAAGAATACGGCTTTTCGCCCGAATATGTTATATATGAAGGGGGGATTTTGCTCGCAGATTTGGCATTGTTACATAATAAACGCTATTCGGATATTTTGCAATGGAATGCTTTGATAGCTTCCGAAGAACCCCTAAAAGGCTCTGTTATTTACTTACAAAAAGCAAATAAGGCGCAATATCATGTCGTCAAAACAGGGGAAACGGTCAATAAAATTGCGTCAAAACACCATACTTCTGCGCAAAAAATATACAAAAAAAATAACATTTCTAAAAAAGACGGACATATTTATATTGGCGAGCGTCTGTATTTGAAAGAAGTGCGCCCTAAAAATGAGAAACTTATCATTCTCAAAAATAGATTTTGGGCAAATCAAATGGGAACGCCGCGTGGAAATGACAATAGTAATACGCAGCCCGCAACGATTAGCCCACAGCCTGTTGCAACGCCGCCCTCTTTCGTGGTAAAACCTACGCCGATTCCTACGCCTCCTCCTGTTGTAGTGCCAAAACCTGCAGCCGTAGAAGAAGCCCCAAAACCTGTCGTAACGTCTTCGACCGCTATCGAAGAACCTGAAACAAGTCCGCAGACTTCTCGATGGCTTGAGCATAGTGTTGTGGCGGGCGAAACGCTTTGGAAGATTTCTGTAAAATATCAAACGAAAGTAGAAATTATTAAAAAAGTCAATAATTTGACTTCGGACGTGCTTTTTCCCGGACAGGTGTTGAAGATTTTTACTACCCAAAACCCGTAATAGGTAAAACCGTCTTATGGTAGCCCTTTGCCATGGCAAAGGGCTACCATAAGACGGTTTTA
>JAYUZN010000386.1:0-6613 GCA_043751755.1 Bacteroidota bacterium
ATCTTCCCTTTGACTATTGCGAAGGAAAAAAGTTTGTTTTTGCGTTTTTTTGATTTGCCTTTGCAAAGGAGAAGCGAGGTTTTGCCAAAGTTCGTTTTCTGTTTTGTCAAGGCGGAGATGATAGGTAAAGCGGGTTCTCAATTCATATCCTGCCTGCCGAAAAGGAATAGAATAGGGAAAAGTTGGAGAAAAATGGTAGAGAAAAACATGGGTTTTGGGCAGGTTTTCTAAGAGAGTAAGCACGATTTTGCGATAGCTGCTAAATGCCTCATAGTCGTTTTTGTAGGAAATATTTTGCAAAAAAATCCCCAGATGCTGGGCAAGAATGGGCTGCAAAGCAAAGGTAAATCCCATTTTTTTTTGCTTAGAAAGGGGCATGACGGCTGCCCATTTTTCTCCTTCGGAAAGAATGATAGCCTGCCAATTAGGTGCGATGATTTGCAAATAGCCGTAGAAAGCAAAGACATTCCCCTGCGGAGATTCCGTAATAAACCTGTCCCATTCGGAAGGGGAAATGGCGGAATAAGGGAGAACTTGTGTAGTCATGCTTTTTTAGGACAAGGTTTTGGTTTTAGATAGGCTTTTATTTTTAGACAAGATTAACAAGATAAACAAGATGTTGGAGTGGACGGGAATTTTTTAATTCACTGCTAACTGTTCACTGCTAACTGTTCACTGTGTTGCCTGTTTTGCGTTTTCGACATAGTGCGCCGCACTCACTTTGAGTAAGGCAATTTGTTCGGGTGAAAGGGCTTTTATCTTTTTGGCGGGCATTCCTGCATAGAGAAACCCACTTTCTAACACAGACCTTTCCGTTACCAAAGCTCCTGCTGCGACAACTGTATGCTTGGGAATATAGGCTTCATCTAAGATAATTGCGCCCATACCTATCAACACCTCGTCTTCAATCGTGCAGCCATGAATCATTGCGCCATGCCCGATGGTTACGTCATTGCCGATAATGACGGCTTGCCGCTGTACAGAACAATGCAAAATCGCAGCATCTTGGATATTTGTCCTTTCGCCAATATGAATCTCATCTACATCTCCTCGCAAAATAGCATTGTACCAAACGCTGCTGTCTTTGCCGATGGAAACACGCCCAATAATCGTGGCATTTTCGGCAATAAATACGCCTTCTGCGATTTGCGGAGAATAGGAAAGAAAGTTTTTTATCATAGAAATGAAAATTATGCTGCAAAAGTAGGCTTTTGTAAGAGGGATAACAAATTTCCTTTTTTTTTTCAAGAAACAAGCCCTTTCTAAGCAAAAATGGCAAATAAATGGCAAATAAATGAAAAAAAATGCTTGCATTTGTTTTTATCTAAAATAAATGGCTATATTCGCAGCGTATTACATTTATTATCCACAACCATTCACATTAACACAAAACATTTATGAGTAAATTCACCGAAGCAATAGACTTATACAAAGCTGAGATGACTACAATGGGTCTAGAATTTGATGAGACACTATTGGCTGCTGTGGCAAAAGGTTTAGGACCTTCTATCTACAATAACGATTCTTCTAGGGTTTCTGGTACAGACCAATCTGAATTAGACCGCCTAAAAGCCAATTTTCTTATCAAAAAATTGGGCTTGGAAGACGGTACTGCCTTAGACGAAGCAATGGCGGGTGTCATTACCCAAATGGGTAGCGCGAACCGCAATAAATACCGCGCCATTTTTTACTATTTGTTAGTGAAAAAGTTTGGAAAAGAGTCGGTTTACGCTGCAAGCTAAACTTTGGTACAGATTTCCACTCTCAGAGCCGATTCAAGATAAATATCTTGGGTCGGCTATTTTAATGATTTCATTGCTTATCCTAAATTATACTTTGAAGGGGATAAATTTTCTGAAATACACAAATCCTGTAAGAGTGGCGCGCCTTTGAAAAGTGCGCCACCCTACAATCATTTTTCCAAATTCAAGGCTTTCAGAGTTTCCATATAGGGCTACTGCACCAAAATTAAGTAGTGAACAAAAAGATATTTTTCTCACCACTAAGGCACTAAGAATCACGAAGCAATGAGGTAAAAGAAGGAATCTAAGGCACATTTTTTCTTTCTTAGTTTCCTTCGTGCCTTAGGGGTAAATTATAAGGTTAATATTTTTGGGTTCAGAGTAGCTAAATTTACAAAAGAATTTTGGTGCGGTAGCCCTATATTTTGAGGGGTTCACACAGATTTTCGCAGATTTTGCCGCAAAGTTCGCAAAGGAATTGCCCAAAAACAAGACTCTTTGCGTTCTTTGCGTGAAGTTTCCTTTGCGTACTTTGCGGTTTTATTTTTTATGAGAAAGCCCTGCGTTTATCTGCGTGTTGTCAGAAATCTTACCTAAAAATGCGAATAAAAAGAAAATATTTTTTTCCTAAGTTAATAGTTCGTATGTTTGCGACATACAACGATAAAACAACAAAAATGCACGCTAAAACACTTGAATTTGAAACGGAATTACGGGAACTCGCTCAATTAGCAAAGCTACTTTCGCACCCCGCACGTATCGCCATTATAAAACTTTTGGCGGAAAAAAAGACCTGTATTTCGGGCGATATTGCCCACGAATTGCCTTTGAGTAGGGCAACCGTTTGCCAACACTTACAGGAACTCAAAAAAGGAGGTTTGATAAAAGGCGAAATTAAGGGGCTAAATGTGAATTATTGTCTCAATCCTGAAAAATGGCAGAGTGTCAAAGAAAAATTTGATGCCTTATTTGACCTCACAACCCAAAATATAAATTGTAACTGCTAAATTTTGAAAATATGAGAATTGCACTTTTCAGCGACATCCACGCCAATTTGCCCGCTTTGCAGGCTGTTTTGGCAGATATTGACCGCAAAAATCCAGACCTCATCTATTGTTTAGGGGATTTAGTCGGCTATGCACCGTTTCCAAATGAGGTGATACAAGAAATTCGGAAACGAAACATTCCTACGATTGCAGGTAATTATGATGAAGGTATCGGATTGACTTCGGACAACTGCGGCTGTGCCTACAAAGAGGAAGAGGAAAAACGGAACGGAGCCATTTCGATTAGTTATACAAATCAAGTCATCAATGCAGCAGAAAGGGCGTTTCTGAAAAACCTTCCGCGCCATTTTGCCCTTGATTTTGAATTTGAAGGAGAAAAATTCAAATTTTTAATGGTGCATGGCAGCCCTCGAAAGATAAATGAGTATCTTTTTGAAGACCGAGAGGAGAACAGTCTTATTCGGATAATGGAACAAGCAAATGCGGATATTATGGCTTTTGGGCATACCCACAAACCCTATCACCGAATTTTGACAAATGAAAAGGGAACCTTCCGCCACGCTATCAATATTGGTTCGGTCGGAAAGCCCAAAGATGGGGACAATCGAGCTTGCTATGTTATGTTAGAAATCAATCCCACCACTTCTATGTCAAAGTTGGACAGTATAAAGGTCGAATTTGTGCGTGTTGCTTATGATTTTGAAGGGATTGCACAAGCGATAGAAGCCAGCTCCTTGCCTCCTATTTATGCAGATATGCTGCGTAAAGCGTACTAATTTTTCCATTTTTTGATGAATATTATGAATGTTAAAAAATATATTTCACTTTTTTTGTTTGTATTTTTGGCTAATCTTGCAGCCCAGAGCCAAAATATCAATTACTACGGTTGGTTTCCAACAATAGACCTCAGTGGGAAACTCACTAACCGATTTTCCTATAACCTTTATTTGTTTGACGCAATAAAATTTTATAGCAACAATAACAATCAAGATAAGGCAAAATCCTTCTATCTGTATGGAGAAGCAGGCTTGTCTTATAACCTAAGTAGCAAATTAAGCTTTACCGCTGCTTATGTTCATGAACGGCAGAATCCGTTTTTAACCAATTTCAGAAGTGAGAACCGTTTTTTTCAACAAGCTACCTTGAAATTACCCATTGGAAAGGCGGAATTAAAACAAAGACTTCGATTTGATGAGCGATTTATTCAAAACAGAAGTACAGGAGAAACGCCCTTTACGCACCGTTTGCGTTACTTGATAGGAATAAAACGCCCGATTGTGGCTGAAAAACTCTATTTTATGGCATATAGCGAAGCCTTTTTTAATACTTCAAATTCGTTCCAGTTTAACGAAAATTGGTCTGCCATGCAATTAGGGGTTCACCTCAATCGTAAAAATAGCCTTGAAATGGGCTTACTCTATGTGGGTTGGATAAATAATGCTGCAAATGATTGGTTACACCAATATTATTTACAAACTACTTGGGTGTTACAGCTTGATTTTAGTAAAAAATAAATTCAATTCAAACAATGAAAAAATATTTAGCCGAATGTATCGGCACTTTTGCTCTGCTGTTTTGCGGAACAGGCGCAATCATTATCGACCAAGAAACAAATGGCGCGATTGGTCACGCAGGCATAGCGATGACTTTCGGGCTGATAGTCATGTGCATGATTTACACCTTTGGCGAAATATCGGGCGCACACTTTAATCCTGCCGTAACGATTGGTTTTGCCTTTGCAGGAAAATTTGACCGAAAAGAAGTGCTACCTTATATTGTAAGCCAAATTATAGGCGCGTTTTTAGCCACTTTTATCTTAAAATTCCTGTTCCCATTGAACCAAAATTTAGGCTCAACATTGCCGACAGGGGGGCAAATGCAAGCCTTTATCTTAGAAATCATTTTGACATTTTTATTGTTCCTCGTCATTTTGAACGTTTCACAAGGTTCAAAAGAAACCGGCTTGTTTGCAGGAATTGCGATTGGCGGAATTGTACTGTTAGAGGCAATGTTTGCAGGACCCATTTGCGGAGCATCTATGAATCCTGTAAGAAGTTTGTCGCCCGCCATTGTTTCAGGGAATTTTACAGACTTGTGGGTTTATATCTTTGCCCCTATTTTAGGGGTAATATTGGCAACTTTGACATGGAAAATACTGAAAAAATAACTATTCCTTCCATATTTTCACGTTTTTTTCGCCTATTTTCAAAAAATAAATGCCTGATGGAAGCTGCGAAAAATCCTGCTTTTCGATTTCATTTCCTTCATACATAAGCTGCCCTAACGCATTCACAAGCTCTACTTTTTGGGGAAAAGAAAGGAAAATATGCGCATGAAAAGGATTGGGATAAACCTTAACTACTTCATTTTCACCATTTTCTATTGAAACTCCTGTTGTACAAAAAGCCCCTGTTCCGACCAAAGTCGTCATTTCATTGCAGAGAAAATAATAGTTGCTTATATCATTGGCAGAAAGCGAGCCTTCGAGCAAATTCGTATTTTCTTCGGGGTCATTTGTCAAATCAAAAAACTGCTCTGTCCCGTCATCAAATCGAATGAGTTTATGGCTCATATTGCGGATTCCTTTTCCGTCCAAAGTATCAGGAATGTTTTTGAAGTTTTCGCAAAACGCCCAAGCACGAATACTTGTGCTTTGATTGTTGAGAATCGGCAACAGACTTTTGCTGTCCACAGGCTTATTTACAGGGATTTGTGCTTGCCAATTACTATATCCAAACAGTTCCAAAACAGTAGCAAAAATATCTGCTGTATTTACCAAAGCATCACTTACCCTGCCCGGATTTACCACAGAAGGGCCCGAAATAATAAACGGAACATGTACTCCATATTCATACACAGTACCTTTTGCCTTGCTCAAATTAGCAATTTGCGCCGTTTGTTGCGTATTTCCATTGTCTCCTATAAAAATAAAATCTGTACTATCTAATTGATTATGAACAGATAAGGAATCCATAAACCTACCAATTTCTGTATCAAGGGCTTGAAGCATCGCCTTGAAATAAGATTTAGGATTTTGGTTAATGTCTTGCTGTGTGCCGCTCAAATTGGAATAGCTATGCAGATTCGCAGGGGGCAAATGATAGGGCGCATGTGGCGCATTGAAGGCAAGCCACAAGAAAAACGGGCGGTTATTTTGGGCTTTTATCCAATCTAAGGCATTATTCACATTTTCGGTCGTGGCATAAGTCGTTATCGTACTTTGTACGCCATTTGTATATTTCGTCCAATTCGTATAGCTATTGAGTGCGCCAATAAAAGGTCCTTCAAAATGCTCGTATCCTAACACATTGGGATTGAGCAAATTGGACATAGGCATAGAACCGTGCAGATGCCATTTTCCGATATTTGCCTTCGCAATGTTCGGATTATAGCTGTTGAGCAAGCGAGGAATCGTAATTTCTGCCGTATCTAACACTCCTGAACCTCCTGTTCCGCCTACAATATTACCTACGCCTGTGCGAAACCCGTATCTGCCTGTCAAAATCGTGGAACGTGTGGCAGAGCAAACGGGATTTGCCGTAGCATGTTGAAAACGAACGCCTTTGCTCAACAAACTTCTTATATGCGGCACATCAACCGTATCTTTGGCATCTTCATAAAAGCCAAAATAGTCTGTACCTAAGTCATCTGCAATGAGTAGGACTACGTTTCTCTGTGCAGTTGCACGAAAAATGAGCAAAGAAAGGAGGCAGAAAAAGAGTGTTTTTGGCATGGTTGTAACGTATTTTCTTTGGGTTACGACAGATAAGTATTGAAAAATGAATAACTTGACGATTTAGTTATAGCAGCCATTTTGAGCATTTCTTAGTGCCGTAGGCACGAAATATTTATAGAAAATGGGAT
>JAYUZN010000387.1:0-2411 GCA_043751755.1 Bacteroidota bacterium
CAAGCGACTCTAATAATATCATCTACCAACTTCCCCAGACTGCCTTTGCCAGCCGCTCTCGGAGTCGTGAAGGATACATTTTGCCCACTTGCAAAGACATTTACAGCATAACCGCCCGCTACAAAGTCCACAAAATGCCCGTATTCGTGTACAAATGACGGTAATCCGCGCGTAGAGATAGCCGCTAAATAGGCTTTATCTCTTTGCGCAGGGGTTAGGGATTTAAACGAGCCTCTATTGAAACGGCTAAGATTAATCAGCCTGTCGTTAGGGTCAAAATGACCAGAAGCCTTGGGAACACCCCGACTGCCAAAACAGATAGAAAGCTCATTGAACCCTATTTTCCTAATCCCTAACAGCTCACTAAGGTCTGTGAGGGTTATTGTCATGGCTTTTAGGTAATTAAGCCTATCTTCTTCGCTTGTCCACTTACCAAATTCAAAACCCCTAATGCCAAAATCCGCCTTCAACTCTCTCATTCCGTCCTCCATATTGACATAGATACCATTTGCATCAACATTGCTGGTATCTCCAAACATTACCTTATATACTTGGCTAACTTCTACGCCTCTGTGAATTTTGGTATCAGAAAAGGAAAACAAGACTTTGCGCCCTTTTTGCTTCCAATAGGAATCCACCCTCGACAATCCTGGCACTTCTCCTTCATCTTCTATTTTCCCCACATTCCCCAACAATCCACTTATAGGTTTACTTTGCCCTTTGGCGAAGTCTATCATAGCTTGTACGGTTGTGGAAGCCGCTCCGCCGCAACGGTTTTTCACTTGCGAAATATAGCCTTTATCTGCCTTCAATACTATATCTACCTCATGTTCAATGTCGTTTGAACCTCTGAATTTACCGTCTTTCGTGCATTGGTAAACGTAGAGAAACATGGTATTAGGATAGGCTTTTTTGAGTGCCAGGATATGCTCTGCTTCTATCTGTGCGGCTGTAGCAGAATCTATTACCACAAAGGAATAGCCTTTAAATTCGCCTTTTGTCCCTGCGATTTCGTCCTGTATCACAAAGTTTTGCCCAAAAATTTTGCCTACTCTGTCTAATTTGTGCTTGAAAGTGAGCGAAACCCCTTCTTCAATCGCTTTGTAACAAACGGGTCCTAATTGCTGCAAATAGGCGCACAAGGCTATGACAAAAGTGGACTTTTGAGAACCTGGCATTCCGTATATCATCAGGGCAGTATTTGCCTCAATGTGTCCCAACACCTCCTTGACTAAGCCCTGCACTGGGAGCGTCTTGAAGGTGGTTTTTTGAATTTCGTGTGCGTTTAGACTTTTCATAATTTTTACAAAATAATTGCCGCAGATTGTTTGGGAATGTAGCGTATTTGCCTGTCTGTATCAAGAAAGGCGTAATCGGTTTGCGTGGATTTTTCGGGGTAGAAAATGCCCAAATAGTCGCCTTTTCTGACCAATTTCCTGTCTGTGCCTCGTGCATCTACGGCAGATGTGCTGGCAAGGCAGCGCAAATGTTTGGATTTTGGAGCAGGGAGACCTGAAAGAGTCCATCCTTGTAAGGCAGCTTTACCATACCCTGCGCCATGCTTTTCGTCCAATAATTTTATACAAGCCTCGGCAGTTCTATATATATAGACATCTTCTTCTTTTACCCAATAATCAGCCTTCGCTCCTCTTACAATACCATCAACATAAAAACATTTATAACTCTTACTAGTGAACCATTCGTTATAGATGATTGCTTTACCACTACTCCACCCAATAAATTCATTTGCTTTGGCTGTACCATGCGAATCCATGCTATTAGGTCCCGTTTCGTCATATTCCATAAGCCCTGTATCTATCTTTGCTACTAAATACAAACCTCTATTATTGGGATTATTATACACTTCATCTGACTCCTCGCTTCCTTTTGGATTAATTGGCTCAGGTTTTACAATCCCACTTTCTTCAGCCTCCTTAGCCTTAGCAGCCCTTGCTGCAAATGAGTTCCATGTATCTACCCCACAATACTCTACCATTTTTGTTTTTAAATCGTCTCCTGTGAGCGTTTTATAATCTGTTTTGAGTTTTTCCAAATTGGTAACAGTATCTGCAATATTCAAAACAGCAATAATGCGGTCGGTTTTCATCTTCTCTTTTTCGGGAGGGAAAAAGTTAAAGCTTATTAACTTAATAAGTCCACGTACTGTATCATTACCCTCCAAAAGACTGGGCGGCATGGTTGATTTTAAATTTCGGGCTTCTTCGCTCACTTTTGATAGCTTGTAAACCTTCACTGCGGCAATTATCCCAACTGTAACCACTGTTGCGCCCAACAAAGAATAGCCAATTATCCGATTGCGCCTGCGGCGCAAATAGTGCGCAGATGCCAAATCTACGCCTTTCTGTTGGGCATAGATTTGATTGGCTGCGAGGTCGTCTTGCTGCTGCTGC
>JAYUZN010000388.1:0-5408 GCA_043751755.1 Bacteroidota bacterium
ATTAAGCCTATACCTCAAAATTGTTACCGATTATTTGCAAGAATGTAAAGAATACATTTCTGGCGGTAAGCCGAGTACTTGGCAAACCGTTGTGGATAGAGAGCAGAAACATTTTTTGCTGTTGTCTTCGGGTTGGCAAGATGGGCGATACAATTATTGCCTTGCCTTGCATCTTGACATGGTGGACGATAAAATCTATATACAGCGAAACAATACAGAATGGCTCATTTCTAAAGAATTGATTGCCAAAGGAGTAGCTCCTGCTGATATTGTTTTGGGCTACCCCCCCTTTATTTCCCCCCTTGCCCCTCAAACTGCGCTACAATGACCGTTTTCAACTGCTTCAAGCAGCAAAACATTCTTTGTAACATGGCTTCGTCAGTAAGCAGAAAGGCAGGACTTTGGATAAAAGTACGTCCTTGCAACTTCGCAAAAATCCAATAAATGCGTATAGAGACGTAATTCATCATCTTATACGCTAAAAAATACTTGTTGCTATACAGAAAAAGGGGTAAATTTTCGTGTAAATATGTCATTTCTTTAAGAAATGACATATTTACACGAAAATCTTATGAAATTCGCTATTTAATTTGTATATTTGCCCTTGAAATTGAGCCAAAACGGTGATTATTTACATTCATTTCCAAAAGTTACCTCATTGATGTGCGTTAAAAGTAACTTAAAATATTCAGGTTTGATACTCCCTTGTTTCTTTATTACCTCCCTTTCCGTAAATTTCTCAATTAATTGACATTTTACAAAACCCTCTTTTTCAGTAGGATAGGTTAGCATTTCGGGGAGCAACTCAAAAATAAAATCTTCATTCGTATTTTTGGTAGAAAGCATCACAGCATAAAATATATCCTCATTATCTGTTACATTACGAACGGAAAGGACAATGGCTGGATGAGGTCCTATATATTTTCCATTAGGTAGCGGAAAAGGTAACTCAACAATGTCTCTTTGATTTACTTTCATAGGTTCTGATATAAATGATACATATTTTTACGGCGGAAAAGCATTGAGACTTTGACCAACTCAGTCTCTATTTGCGATTCCGTTAATTGGCGATTCGTCAATTTTTCTAATAGAAACTCATAAGGTGCCAAATGCTTAACTATATTGTCAAACCCCTGAATCGCTGTAGAAGAGAGAATTGCAGCCATTTCGGGCATACTTTGCATTAAAGGGCTAACCATTTTAGCCATTTTTAAGAGCATAGATAAGCCGTTTGCCTCTTCTTTGCTGCAATTGTACCAATCTATGTCAAACGTATCAACTGCCGTTTCTGCAAAGAATGTTTCCATATCAGGAGAATGCAAGAAGGCTAAACATTGAATAGCTGTAGTAAGTTCCTGCAACTTTGCATTTTGATAGTTTCGCATTATTTTGTTATTTTAAGTACCTGTCTGCCCTTATGTTGTAGGGGACAAAAGAACGAAAAAATGGCAGAGATGTTGCTTTATGAAGTCAATTTTTACCTCACGAAAGTAATATACTCCTTTGAATCCGTAAAAGTAAGGACAAAAACCCTACAAAGCAAGAACCCCGATAGTCCATTGAGAAAAGGATTTGGAAATAATGTTATCTGGGAGTGTGTTGTTGCGTTTTGCCATAATTTGTATTCGTTTCTTTGCACAAAATTACTTTTTTTCTCCCTATTTACCTTCATTTTTCGCTAAAAAATATTTTTTATTAGGTCTATACAAAATATGCAATCGTTTACGGGCAGATTTTATCTGCGAAATCTGCTTACATTTGCGGAAATCTGCGTGAAATCTGCGGAAATCTGCGTGCAATACAACACAAAAAACCATGAAAATACTCATTTCATTTGACGACACAGGCAGCATGTCCTCTCTCCGAAAAGTAGTACGAGAAAAATGCACAGAATTTGTCAATCACTTATTTGACAAGTTCAAAGGCTTACAAATCGCCGTCATTATCCACAATGATTATTGTGATGCCGACACCATTCAGCAATTAGATTTCACCTTTGACAGACGCAGCATTGTAGATTTCATCAATCGCAAATCCTCTTCGGGCGGTGGAGATGCCGATGAATGTTACGAATATGTGTTGCAATTAGCGACCGAAATGAATTGGGACGACTCGGACAAAAAAGTGGTCATTATGATTGGCGACTGCAACCCACATCCTGTCGGCTACAAGCATGGCGGCAACATATATAACATTGATTGGAAAGTAGAATCCCAGAAATTGGCGGATAAGGGCGTACAAATCTATGCCATTCAAGCGATGGGCAACAAAAATGCCACCAAATTCTACGAAGGCATGAGCAAAATCACAGGCGGCGTAAAGTTAGATTTGACTCAATTCAAAAACCTGCCCCAATATTTGATGGCAATCACGCATCAACAAGACGGGACTTTGGAGGAATATGAAAGTTCTGATGAGCGTTTCAAAAAAGATGTTATGCTGAAAAGCATGTTTTCCAAGCTCAAAAAAGCGAGTGGCATTGTGTCTGAGGAGGAAATTGATGCGGATAAAATAGAATTGCTTTCTCGTTTTCAAGTGATGAATGTAGAATATGAATGTAGGATTCAGGATTTTGTTTCAGAACATGGCGCGTCTTTTAAGGCAGGTGCAGGCTATTATCAGTTAGTTAGCAGCGAAAAAGTGCAGGCACACAAAAAGATTGTGTTTGTGCATAAAGAAACGGGGGAAATGACGGATGATGCTGATTTTTGCCGAGAAAAATTAGGGATTTTGGGCGAAACAGGCACAGTTTCCGTTTCTCCCAAAAAATGCAAAGCCGCCGTAGAGGAATACAATGTCTTTATTCAAAGCACGTCTTATACAAGAAAGTTAGACGCAGGTACGAAGTTTTTGTATGAATTGGAAAGGAGTTGAGAGTTGAAAGTTGAGAGTTGAAAGTTGAGAGTTGAGAGTTGAAAGTTGAGAGTTGAGAGTTGAAAGTTGAGAGTTGATATAAGTTTGCCCCCGTAGCTGCCGAAGCAATACAAAAAACCGCAGACTAACACAGTAAAAAATCTGCGTTAATCTGCGGTTAAATCTGTTCAACTCTGCGAGAAAAAACTATCTTGCTATCTGTATCTTCTTCGTAATCAACTCATTGCCATTTTTAACAGTCAAAATATACATTCCTACAGGCAGTTGAGAAACATTCAATTCAAAAGCGTTTGTTTCTACCGTTTCTTGAATAAGGACTCTGCCGCTTATATCTAATATGCTTACATTCAAGCTGTTAGCATTCATGGTAGGAATCGTTACATTCAACACTTCATTCGCAGGGTTAGGAAACACATTCCAAGTATCATTGCTGTCTATGCGAGTCATTTCGATGTCGTTATTGCTCGGCAAACCGTCTGTTAAAGTTACCATTTCTTCTTCAATGGCTTTGCTATTCGCAGCAGGCAATGTTTGAGCCGAAACCGTTACCGAAGTTGCGCTTGTCGTTGTGCTGCTGCAAGCTACTTCTACTTTGAAATTGTACAAAGTGTTTGCCAAAAGTCCGACTACTGTTACAGGACATGAAGCATAACTTCCGTACCAAACCCAAGTCGCAGAGGTAGATTTTTTGTAGTAAATTCTATAAAAAGAGATGGTTCCAGATGCAGTGCAATTCACTGAGGCAGAAGTAGTTGCGTTACTTATAGCAGAAACTCCTGAAATCGTGGCGCAAGCTGCAAGATAAGATTGCGTTACCGTTATCGTCTTTGTATATCCGCAAGAGCCTGTCAAAGTGATAGTACCTGTACGAGTTGCGCCTGTCGTATTAGTCGTAGTCGTAAAGCTCAAAGTTGTCGTAGCCGAAGTCCCCGAAATTGTGATAGGCGTAATCCAAGCCACATTGTCCGTTACTGTAAAATTACCCGAAGAAGTGATGCCTAAGTTGTATTGTGCAGCCGTTGTGCCGGGATAAAAGTTGGCAGTTGCCGAGAAAGAAGGCGTACCCGATTGAGAAACAGAAATGGTCTTAATAACCCCGCCTCCTTTGACTGTAACCGTACCTGTACGAGTCGTGCTGCCTGTGTTTGCTGTTACCGAAATCGTTACTGTGCCATTGTTTGCGCCACTTGCAGGGCTTACCGTAATCCACGCCATATTGTCTGTAACTGCCCAAGAAGTAGCATTAGAAGTAATATTAAAAGTAGAAGACCCTGCACTATAACAGAAGGATTTACTGCTCGAAGAGCTTGTCAAATAACGCGGTGTGTTGATAATTGCGCCTTGAGTATCATTAAAATAGTAGCCGCTTGGCGTTAAATCATCTACCGAAAAATAGCCATTGTAGCTGCCACCCCAACCCCAATTCATGTGGAAATAGTCGCTTACATCATAGCCATCACATACCCACGCATGTCCTGTGTTAGAAGCTGTTTCTCTGCCCCGATATAAAATAGGTTTCGCAGCATCTAAACCAGCCTTCAAAACAATTTTCCAATTTGCTGTAGAGTAGCTACTTCTCGCCAAAAAACCGCCATTTGTATAGTGAAAATTGTTTGTATAAGCTGCTGCTGCGTCAGGCGTATTTGCGCCAGAAGAAGAAGGGCTGTAATCCATATCCACGCTAATTCCTGCATGAGACATCAAACGTCCTATCGCTTGTCTTTGTGCCAAAGCCGATGCGGAAGTGATACTTACTGGCATATTTGCCCAGTCATACGTAGTGGTTCCAAAATTAGCAGATAAAGTCCCATAACTTGGCGTACTTGCACTTCCTGTTTCTACATAAGAATGGCTACCATTCCCATATTTAGGGTGGCTATGATAACGCATAACTTGTGCCATTGCCGTAGCCACACAACCCGTAATCGCGGTACTGCCACCACTTGTAGGGCAATAATAATTGTAACTTGGGCTGCTGCTACTGCCTTGATTCCAAGTTGTGGTAAGCAAAGGACTTACAGCAGCCGTATTCATTCCGCCCCCCCCATTTATGTTTTTTGCTTGAATTTGATAGGTTTCACGCGAAAAATCATCTGCTTTTAAGGCTGTCCAATCTGTGTTATTTTTTTCAGAAACGGTAACTTCTTTATGATGACGAATGTATTGAAGTTGGTTTTTGTAATTCGTGAGCCACGCATCAAAAGCAGGATTTTCGCCTTCAGGAGCTTCCATTCCATACGCCAAAATAGGCTGGGTTTTCTGCTCATTTGCCACAATCACAAAGCCCGCAGGATTCATGTTAAACACATATAACAAGGTATCATTGTCCACAACTTCTGCCCGCATACTTGCCACAGCCACATTTGTACGGGCAAGGACATTTGTATTTTTGAGAAAAAAGTAATTTTTAGCTACTTGTTGTGCTGTAGCAAGCGAAACTTTTTGGGCAGAAACCTGCACTCCACAAAAGGTAGCAACGGTAAGAAGGCAAAGTGTTTGAAAAAATGATGTTTGCGTTTTCATAAAGATAAAAT
>JAYUZN010000389.1:0-3061 GCA_043751755.1 Bacteroidota bacterium
ATTTTACCGCAAAGTTCGCAAAGGAACCGCAAAGAACGCAAAGGAATAACTCAAAATTACCCACTTTGCGTCCTTTGCGTGGGCTTTCTTTGCGAACTTTTCGGTTTTTTTAGGCTCAAAAGCGAAAAATTTAGCTCTTTTTTCTTTACAGCAGGGATTAATTTCGCAGTAGGTAAGTAGTAAATCATAAATAACGGACAATCGTTCGTGTGTCGCTGTTGTCAGTGTCTCCACTGACAACAGGACGCTAAATGAAGATGTTTAATAGGTGACGCACCTATTAAAAGGCACCTTTACAAATGAGGAAATGGCGAAAAGATGTTATGTTTCCCAAAACAAATCATCAAAAAAATACTTATCCTATTGCATAATAATACGAACTACTGAAATGTTTAGGAGAAAGCAGCTAATTTGCGTATTTTATTGTGCTTATGAACTAAACCTACATACCTTTTCAGGTCTTTGACTGAAAAACCCCCTATTCAGACTTTGCAACCCTTTAAACGGTTTTCATGTAGGGATTCCCTTACACAAATGAGTAGCTTATCAATAAAAGCTACTAAGCCCCAACTATTTTTCCCCTTCCATATAATTCAACACAGCTGAACTATTATTCCTGTTTTTTGGCATCTTTAATGAACCAAGAATAGATGTAATAAAAGCCTTTTTTTAGAGAAGTTTAAGGCTGGAAAAAAGCTCAATTTGGATTGCTTTTTGATTGTAACTTATTGAATGTGAGATTATTAAAAACACAAACATGTAGGTAGGTATTGAGAGGCTGGGCTTTGGCTTACCCCAAAATAAGCGAGCTAAATTCCGCCCTTTCAAGCCTTACCCCTTCAAGTTATATGCAAAATGAAAACAACTATCCTCCTCTTCGCATGGTGCATTGGCATCTCTTTCGACCTCTTAGCGACCCGTTGGTATATTAGCGTTACGGGTGCAGGGGCGCACACAGGCACAAGCTGGGCAAATGCCTGCAACGCCACACAACTACAACTGCTTATCAACAGTGGAGACCTTGGGGACTCTGTATGGGTGGCTGCGGGCGTGTATAAACCCACACTTTCTCTCAATCTCAACCTTTCTTTTACGCTCCGAAGCGACCTCAAAATGTTTGGAGGGTTTCCACAGCCTACCCTCAACCTCTCAAACCCTACTTGGGCAAACCGCAATCCTAAGGTATATGCTACTGTTTTTTCGGGAGATTTGGAAAACAATGACCACAATCTTGACGGAAATTTTCGCAATCAAACCACAGATAGCATTGTGGGCGACAACAGTTTTCATCTATTTACAGGGAATATTGTCAATGCAAATTGCGTGATTGATGGCTGTATAATTGTGGGGGCGTATGGGGCGACTTATGGCGGCGGATTTTATAATTATTATTATTCGTCTCCCACCATTCGGAATTGTTATATTGTAGGAAATGAAGCACAATATGGCGGTGGGGCTTACAATTATGACCATTCTTCCCCCAACTTTGTGAATTGCGTTTTTAGGGGAAATCGTGCAGGCTCTGGAGCAGCCCTTTACAATCATTACACCGCTAATCCTGTGTTAAGTGCTACCCAAATTTTGGGAAATGTGGCGACTCTGCAAGGAGGCGGGGCTTATAATAACTATGCCTATCCTGTTTTCAATAATTGTGTGTTTGCGGAAAATGAAGCAATACAAGGAGGAGCTATCTACAATCACTATTCAGCCATTATTTTGACAAGCTCTGTTGTCTATAATAACATGGCGCAAGTAGGAGGCGGGGTTTTCAATAATGCTTCGTCTATGACTTTCAACAGTGTAACCCTTAGCAAAAATATGGCTGTTATCAGTGGGGGGGCTATCAAAAACAATGGCGTTTCTAATCCCAAAATTCGCAATTCTATTGTGTGGGATAACATTGCCCCTGCTTGCAAAAACATAGACAATGGCAGCAATAACCCGCTTATTTACAATTCCATTTTGGAAGCTCCCTACACAGGTATGTGCATCAATTGTCAAGGCATAAATGGAAATGTGAATCCTCAATTTACGCAAGCAAATGATGCAAATGGGAATGATAATCAATGGTTTACGAATGATGATGGGCTGCGTCTCAAACCTTGTTCGCAAGGCATCAACACAGGAGCAAGCCAATATCTGCCTGTCAATATTGTTATAGATATTCGGGGCAAAAATAGGATTCGCCACCAAGTATTGGATTTGGGTGCGTATGAAAATGGCAATTTTGAAGGAGAAGGCTATCTTACGACTTTGAATGATGCCAACACGCAATTATCGGCTTGCGAAGAATGTACAGATGCCAACGGTTGGACGCATTATTATGACACCATCGGCAAGAAAATGGTGCTTTCTTTGTTCAAAAATGGCTATAACATTGGGCATATTGGAGATGGCATTTTCAATGTAAAAAGCTACACAAGCCCCAATTATGGCGCAAATGCAGGTACGCTTATCCATGCCCCTTACGCCCAAAATTTGGATTGGTATGTAATGAATCGTTGGTGGAATGTAAGCCCCAATCCGCAACTTCCCGTAGGCAGCACAGGCGTAAAAGTGCGCACTTATTTTACCAATCAAGATACAACAGATATAAATGGCTCACTTTCAGGCAATAACATAAACATCAATCAGCTTCGTTTTTACAAAATAAATGGAGCCTCTGCCAGCCTCGACCCAGACGGAGACGGGTATAGCAATGATGCACATGCAGGGGTTGAAGCGGCGGCGACTTACTGCGCAGACGGATATTGGGAGTACGTATATAGTAGCTATTCTTCTACGAATACTTGGTGCAAAGGCAATTTCAATGGCGTGAAATATGCAGAATACGAAGTGGCACGCTTTTCGGGGGGCGGCGGCGGCGGCGCACCCAATGGCGGCGGAGCTTTTCCAATAACTTTGCTTTCTTTTGACGGAAATACCACCGAAAAAGGCAATGCCTTCCATTGGACGACTTTGCAAGAAATATCAGGGGGGCATTTTGTGATAGAAAGAAGCCATAATGGGCGGGATTTTGGAGAAATAGGCGATATAAGTGCCATAGGCAATAGTTTAGACC
>JAYUZN010000390.1:0-7074 GCA_043751755.1 Bacteroidota bacterium
GGCTATTCTTTTAATAATCACTACAATAGCCCATTCAATATAACAAGCGTTTTGCCTTCTACTTTTGTGCTTTGGACAAAAATGAATCTTGCTGGGGCAGAAACAAAATATAGAATTTATGATGCTGCGAACACCCTCATTTTTGACCGAAGTGGTCTTATTTCAAGCAAGGAATATAAAGATACTTTGCACCTTGGCGTAGGCTGTTATGTGTTGGCATTCAGCGATATAGGAGATGATGGCATAGATTTTTGGGCAAATAATGATGGGGTAGGTTTTGCCAGAATCAATCAATTAAGTGGGGCAAATATCATTAATTTTGAAGGAGATTTTGTAAAATCCTTGATTTACAATTTTACGATAGATTTTCCGCTTGCTTTTGAAGATTTATATGGGATAAATGACATTTCTCTCTATCCCAATCCTGCGCACAATGAGGTAATTTTAGAAGGTAAAAACATTGAGAAGGCGGCGGTCATGATGTTCAATGATTTGGGGCAACAGATGAATGTACCTGTTCAAACAGAAGCTAATAAAATGACTTTCAATACAATAGGTTTGTCATCAGGCTTGTATTTTGTACTTTGTCAGGATAAAGACGGGAAAATGCAGACGAAGAAGTTGGTGATTTCACGCTGATAGGCGCGGATTTAAGCAGATAACGCAGATATATGTTATGGCGTTACTGGGTAGCCCTTTGCTATGGCAAAGGGCTACCAAAAAATGATGTTAACGCCCCATTTTCGCCTTTGCGAAAATTAGCCTGACGGCTATGGTGTCCCCACTGACAACAGCGTGGAAATTACTTTTTAAACTATTTATAATTTATTTATGAAACACATTCTTTTTTCTTTCTTCTTGCTTGCCTGTTTATCCCAAGCACAAGCACAATTTGAACGCTATTATGGAGAAACTTCTGTAAATGAGGAATTTATCTCTGGGGCAGCTACCCCTGATGGCGGCTATGCGATGTTTGGCTATAGCCACACAAATGCGGTGGGAGGTTCTGATTTCTATTTGGTCAAAACTGACGCACAAGGGCAACAAGTCTGGACAAATACTTGGGATTTTTTCCATAAGGATATGGGAAAAAAAATAATTGCTATGCCCAATGGCAATTTGTTTATTGTGGGCTATGGCTTAGACCAAGCAAATAATACCTATCAAGGCTATTTTGCTATGTTAGATGCAAGTGGACAAAGCCTCTGGCAAAATACGCTTGCTGTGCAGGATATGCAATTTGTATCGGCTATTCCTACTTCGGACGGCAATATTTTGATGATGGCAAATCACTTTACGCAGCCTAACGTTTCCGAACCTATGCTGCTGAAAATCAATGATACAGGCGCGCAGATTTTTACCCAAAATTACGGTACAGGCACTTGCTTCAGCTTGATAGAAAAGCCTAATGGCATGATTGTCATTGGGCTAAATGATGCTACAATAGGATATGAAATACGGACACTTCAAAGTGACGGGACTTTTGTAAGTTCTGTTGTGAGTTCTCTTTCGCCTCGCCAACTACTTGTACAAGGAAACATTTCCTATATTGTGGATAATTTTGGGATTATACAAAGAGATGATGCAGGGGGAAATATGATTTGGCAAAATTCTTTTAATACTATAAGTGGTAAACTACATGCCATATTGAGTGACGGAAGTTTATTGGTTTCTGACGGCGGAATAATCTCTATCTTAGATTCTGCGGCAGGAAATTATGTAACAAGTTCTACTCCCACAGGGGCAAATCAGTTTTTCAATTACCATTTTTGGATTGAAAAAAGTGCAACAGAATGGGTATTAGGCGGTTATACTTTGGAATATGGGGGCGCAGATGCGTTATTTGACAGAGTAAATGCCTCTGACGGGGCAGAAATAGCACATATTTCGTATGGACAAGTAGGCGGAGAGCCGAATGAATATGGATATGGAATGCGCCCTACGACAGATGGGGGATTTATTTTGATAGGCAACAATAGCCTAAATCAAACAAATGCTTCCAGAATTGTCAAAACTAATAGTGGGGGAAATGCCCTTTGGCAAAGCGATTTAGGCGGCGGACTTTCAGAAATACAAGACCCTTGGGGGGTGTGCAATGCTCCTGATGGAGGCTATGTAGTGATGGGCTATAAAACGGATACGATTGCGTCAGGAATTTTTGCTACAAAATTAGATGCACAAGGAATTACCCAATGGGAGAAATTCTATAACATGGGTTTTCTGGGTGCTTTGGGCAATATACAACCTTATCCTACAGGAGGGTATGTCATAGCAGGTTGGGCTGCCGTACCTACTAATTCAGGCAATTGCGTGATTCGGATTGATGCGAATGGAGACACACTTTGGACGAGAAAATTCAGATTTTCGAGCAGTAATACTTCGTATGATTTGTGTGTTACCAATGACGGGGGAATGGTAGTAGCAGGACGTTGTAGATTGACTGGTAGCAGCAGCAACCGCCGTTGGCTCATGAAGCTTGATGCAAATGGAAATATGCTGTGGCAAAAAACCTATCTTTCTTTGCCCTCAGAAAATAGCCGTTTTACCTCTGTTGTAGAAAACCCTGCTACGGGTGATTTGTATGCGTATGGCTATTTTATAGATAATGTACAGGACATAGAAAACAGTTTCCTACTCAAAACCAATGCACAAGGGGACAGCCTCAAGAGTTATGTCTTAGCAGGAAATCCTACCTTAAGTAGATGGTCTTACAAAGCGCGGCTTACTGCTACTAACGAAGTGATATTGTTTGGTTTATATTCGCCTATCAATCCAACAGCTACTGATGACATAGCAAATCGACAAGTAAGTATCACAAAGTTAGATGCAAATTTTAATTTGATTTGGGACAATTATTACACAAACCGACAGGCTGCCTTGATGTATGATGGATATGTGCTTTCGGACGGGAGTTTGGTGGGTTTTGGTTCAGCACTGAATCCGACTGCTTCTTACAATAATGCGGATTTTTATCTCCTTAAAACAGACCCGAATGGGGTAGTTGCTATTACCTCTCCCCTACCCTTGCCTTTTGAGGTAAATGCCTATCCGAATCCTGCGACAAACGGCAAGATTACGTTGGAAATAAAAAGCAGCTATTTGCTTAATTTATCGGCAGAAATGTACGATATAAATGGAAAAAGGCTTCAACAATTTGGAAATGTCTCGAATATGAGCGTTTTAGACCTGAGCAAATGGGCGAAAGGGACTTATTTTATCCGTATTTTGGACAAAGAAAACCATGCCATTGTCAAAAAAGTGATTATGTTGTAACAATTTCACGCTGATACGCGCGGATTTAAGCAGATAACGCAGATAAGAAATAGTACTTCTTATCTGCGTTATCTGCTCTCATCTGCGAAAATCTGCGCGAAATCTTACACAGCCTCCATTTTCCGCATATTCTCCGTCATACGCAATTTTTCAATAATTTCAAACACATCACCATTCACAATTTCCGTCAGATTATACAAAGTCAAATCTATACGATGGTCTGTTACCCGATTTTGCGGATAATTGTAAGTACGGATTTTGGCACTTCTATCCCCACTTGACACAAGCGAGCGGCGCAATTCCGTTTCCGTATGCTTCACTTTTGCCAACTCCATGTCATACACACGTGTGCGCAAAATCCCAAAAGCCTTGTCTTTATTTTTGAGTTGAGAACGCTCATCTTGCATAGAAACCACAATTCCCGAAGGAATATGCGTCAAACGAACCGCAGAATAAGTGGTATTTACCGACTGCCCCCCCGCACCGCTTGAACAAAAAGTATCTATCCGCACATCATTCGGATTAATTTGCACATCAAACTCCTCTGCTTCGGGCATCACCGCAACCGTAGCCGCCGAAGTATGAATCCGCCCTTGCGACTCTGTAGCAGGAATCCTTTGCACACGATGAACGCCCGATTCAAATTTAAAAATCCCATAAGCATCTTCACCCGTAATGGTAGCCACAATTTCCTTATAACCGCCCATTGCACTTGGATTCGCATCATTCAACTCCAAACGCAAGCCTGCACGCTCACAAAAACGCTGATACATACGATACAAATCCCCTGCAAAAATGCTTGCCTCATCTCCGCCCGTTCCCGCACGAATCTCCAAAATAGCCGTTTTGCTGTCATTCGGGTCTTTGGGAATGAGGAGAATTTTAATATCTTCTTCTAACTTATCTCTTTGCGCAACAAAGCCGTCTAATTCCGCCTTTGCCAGCTCGCGCATTTCCTCATCATCTTCTGTTTCAAGGATTTCCTTACACGTTTCCACATTTCCAATAGCTTTTTTATAGGCATTAGAAACGGCTAAGAAACTTTGAATGTCCTTAAATTCCTTGTTTAACGCCATATATTTTTTCATGTCCCCAACAACTTGTGGGTCCATCAACTGACCTTGAATGTCCTCAAAGCGTTCTTCTCTATTTTGAATGTGTTGAAGTAGCATGTTTTTTTGTATATTTCTCTTAATATTTCACGCAGATAAATGCTGATTTGAGCGGATAACGCAGATGTATAGGTATTTTCATCTGCGTTATCTGCTCTTATCTGCGAAAATCTGCGTGAAACAACTCACATTATCTCCACAAGTTCTATATCAAAAACGAGGTCTTGCCCTGCAAGCGGATGATTGGCATCAATCAGCACCTCTGTTTCTTTTACCTCATGAATAATCACAGGAATAACATAGCCCTCTGGCGTTTGCATATTTAACGGCATTCCTTTTTCCATTGCCATATCTGGCGGAAATTGGTCCATACCTACGGGAAAAACATTCTCTTCAGAATATTCGCCATAAGCCTGCACTACAGGAATATTCACTGTTTTTTTCTCCCCGACTGTCATTCCCGAAACCCCCTCATCAAATCCGGGAATAACCTGCCCTTCGCCTACCGTAAATTGTAGCGGTTCGCCACGCTCAACCGAGCTGTCAAAGATTTCTCCACTTGTCAAAGTGCCTGTGTAATGTACGCGAACTGTGTCGCCTGCTTTAACTTGCATGAATTGTGATAAAATAAAATATGAAATATTTGGTTTTGAGGCGCAAAGGTACGACTTTTTTGGGAAATAGGAAAAAAAATAAAGAAAATGAATACTTTTCTACTTTACTTTCAATACCTGCCCCACACTTATTTCATTGTTTTTCAAACCATTAAGTTGTTGGAGCTTTGCAGGTGTAGTGCCATACAAACGAGAAATACTATACAAAGTTTCTTTGGCTTGTACCGTATGCGTCTTGCCTTGTGGCGCAGTTTGTGTAGGCGGAGTAGTCGTTTTTGGCGCAGGATATTTGCAGGTCGTAAGTCCCTCATAGATAACGAGTTTCTCCTTTTCGTAAGGTCCCTGCCCTGCTGTGCCATGATTGAAGGCATACAAAATTTCTGGGCTTGTGTTATAGGTAGCTGCCAATTTTTTCCAAGTATCGCCTCTTTTTACCGTATATACCACTTTTTTCCCGTCTTTGGGCGGTGCAGGGTACAATTTTGAAAAATTATCTTGTAGCCAAGTCGTAAATTCTTCCGCGCCTAAATCGCTCATTTTCAGGGTCATTTGTCGAGAAATGAACTGCGAAGGTTTGGATAGTACCGCATTGCAAGTAGGAGAAATGACGATTTTAAACGCTTCTTTGTGCAAAGAATCATAAAAAATGACCATTTTTTCTGGCTCAAAACAAGGAGCAAGCCCTTCTTCCCAAAAAACCTCATCATGCACCATGTTAAGGAGTTTTTTAGCTTGCCATTTAGTCAAAATGAGTCCATTAGAAGAAGAAGGCGTTTCATAGCCTTTTTTGAGTTCATAAGCCCTTGCCTCAAAATAAGGGGGAGTTATGGCTTGAATTTGCGAAAATAAGTAACTTGAAAAAAGGAGTAAATGAGTGAAAATGAGTGTTTTTAGTGTCATATAAATTGTGTAAGTAATTGATAGTTGAAAATTGAGAATTGAAAATTAGCATAAGTACATAATAATCAGCTATTTATTACTTAAAATATCTGTTTAGATAATTACTCACTCGTACTTAATATTGGAATTTCTATTTATACGAATAAATAGGATTTCGGGTTATTTTCGCTTTATTTCGCGCAGATTTTCGCAGAGTAACCATTTGCGAAAATCTGCGGTTAAATCTGCGCTAATCTGCGTGAACCTCCATTGCTACGGGAAAAGTCATCTGAAAATCCGAAACCCGCAAGGCAATCAAGGGCTTTATGGCTGCCAAATCTGGAAAATGCGCTGTATGTATTTTCAAAGAAAGGATTTTTGCCAAACTCCCTTTTCCCTTTGAATGAGGAGCTGTAAGGAAAAAAGTGTTCTTTTTGCCAAAATGTTCTTGCAAGACTTTGATAGGCACGAGGGCAGTTGTTATCGGAAAACGCCATGATTTCCATTGTATTTCTATGTCAAAAAAAGAGACACCTCCGATGGAAATCGTCCATTTTTCCTGATTTTCGCCTCTTTTTTCTATGCTAAAATCGGCATATTCTTTGGGAATGCCCCAATTTTCGCGCCCCCATTTCACACTTTCTTCAGAGGAAACATAAATCCGAGAAATGGATTGATATTTTTGGTTGCCAATAGCGAATTTGCCAGGAATAAATAGCAATTCCTTATAAGCTCCTACGCCAGAGCTATGATAATCTACCAGCATAAGTGCGCCAAAATGCCCTGCAAAATGCCCTTTGAGAAAAGGCGGAAGTTGCGCATTTGCTTCGACCCATTCACTGGGGAATTTGTATAAAATCATGAATCCGTTGCCGGATAGTGTCCAAGGTGCTTGCATAGTTTTGTGATTTTCGCGCAGATTTTCGCAGATTCAAAGACGCAGATTTCACGCAGATTAACCATTTGCGAAAATCTGCGGTTAAATCTGCGCAAATCTGCGAGAACCAAAACGCAAATATACGACAAAAAAAAATCTCTCTCAAATTCATCTTCCATTTTTGTACTTTTCATTGAATAGAAACTCTTTTTTAAAAATAATTTATAGCCGTACACAAAAAAGCGCAACAAAGTGAAAAAAAAGCTTGCGCAAGACGGAAAAAGTTAACTATTTAAAAATCAGACTATTATTTTAGGAA
>JAYUZN010000391.1:0-3135 GCA_043751755.1 Bacteroidota bacterium
AAATTAAATCTTCTCTCGTAAAACCCATAATAGCGATAATATTTTGAGCCTAACAAATTATTTCCTGCCACAAAAACAGACATGCGTTTAGAAAACTGATAATCTGCTTTGAAGCTCAAATCGGTCGTAAAAGGACGAAAAACAACATTTGTGCCATTGAGTGCAACAGGTGTTTTGCCATAAACATATAATTGTGGAAGTAAATTTAATTTATTTTTTAACAAAGAAATCTCAGAAAAAAGAGCCGTTTGAAAAGCCGGTTTTCCAAAAGCAGCAGCTATGCCTGTTACTTTATAATTGTTATATTCCATAGTCAAACCCGCTTTGAGATTGGGTTTTACATTGTAATGCAAGGCTAATTTTGTCCCAATATTGCGAGTTGTAGGCGCGTAACCTGCTGTAATTAAGTGGTTTGTAGCTGAACCATAATATACCAACATATTTTCAAGGCTTTTATAATAAACCCTCAAACTTGCATCAACTTTACTTAGAATATTCGCATTTCCACCTACATAAATATTCATTTTTTCAATAGTTGGCTTCATCGTAGCATTTCTATCCAAATAACGGCACTCCTGTAACATGGCAGAATAGGTGTTATTTTGCATACCTGAAGAAAGCCCCGCAAACACATAAATCGCTTCAGGCTTGACCGTATATTGCAGTTCGGCAATGGGAAACGCATAAAAACGGTTATTTGCCGCCAAAGTACTGCGAAAATAACTCACAGAAGCCCCTAATTTTGCCTTAAAAGCGTCTTTTTCATAGCTTGCGTAAGGCGTTCCACTTACAAAAATACGATTTTGCGCTGCATCTGCTATTTTTGCGTATGAGTAAGCTATATCGGTTTGAATGCCTACTTTCAAAGCCTCGCTAACATTATATTTAAAGTCAGGAGAAAGAGAAAGAGTATGCTCTCTATTGCCCTTTTCTGAGCCTAAATAATTGGTTTCAAACACATTATAAATACCAACCTTTGCAAGATATTCCCATTTTTGGGCTTTATCGAAAAAAGAAGCAAGGCTAAATTTGACATCTGCATTCGTAAAAGAACGGGCAAGGCTGTCCTTTATCGTCTTGTTTTTGTCTGTTTTTCCAAAACCTGCATATTGATTATAAGCAGTATTATTTAGAAAAAGCTGGGCATTCCATCGATTATTTTTGGCTATTTTTCCTATGTTAAAAGTGCCATAATCTTCTCTAAATTGGCGGAAAGGCAAATTATAATCTGCATGAGCAGAAACGTGCGTAAGGTCAATTCCATACAGCCAATCGCTTTTTTCGGCATTGACAAGATGGATTTTTGCCATAGGCGTAAGATACTGCCCTAAGGCAATTTTGGCATAATTGCGTCCCACAGGTTCCTCGTCTTTTTGCTGCTGCGTTTTCGACTTTTCCATATTTTTATAGGCAGAAGGCTTTATTTCAGGCATTTCTGGCTTAAATTCAAAGCGAAATTCTTTCGAAGAATACTGAATTTCGCTCACATCTGGCGTAGTTACAGTACGATTCGGATAAGGAAGGGGTGCTTTATGACTCTCTGTAATGTCAAAAATCCGCTCATTTTCCAAGACCATAGAGTCTTGTCCTGCCAAAGGATTTTCCGTTCCTTGTGCATAAATATATCCCATAGAGAGGGAAAAAAAAAGTATGTTGAGTGTTATTTTTTGCATAAAATATATTTTGGGTTTCACGCAGATTTTCGCAGATAAGAGCAGATTTCGCAGATAAAACAAAATACATATCTGCGAAATCTGTTTAAATCCGCGCTTATCTGCGCGCTTACAACAATTCCACCACCACCGCCGAAGCAGCACCACCGCCATTGCAAATCCCTGCTGCACCATATTTGCCGCCTTCTTGACGCAAAACATTTAACAAAGTTACCAAAATACGTGCGCCAGACGCGCCAAGCGGATGCCCCAAAGCAACTGCCCCGCCATATACATTCACTTTTGCTGCTTCCAAATTCATGAGTTGCATATTTGCCAACGCCACAACTGCAAAAGCCTCATTTATTTCAAAAAAATCAATGTCTGTCATTTTCAAACCTGCCTTTTCTACAGCCTTTGGCAAAGCCTTCGCAGGGGCAGTCGTAAACCATTCAGGGGCTTGCGCAGCATCTGCATAGCTCACAATACGAGCGATAGGCGTAATGTTATTTGCTTTTACATACTCTCCACTTGCCAACACCAAAGCCGCAGCACCGTCATTGATGGTAGAAGCATTTGCGGCAGTTACGGTTCCACCTACCTTCTGAAAAACAGGGTTCAAAGACGCTATTTTGCTGAAAATCACCTTGCTATATTCCTCGTCTTCGAGAAATGCCACAGGCTCGCCTTTTCTTTGTGGAATCATTACAGCCGTTTTTTCCGCATCAAATTTGCCTGATTCTGCTGCTGCTGCCGCACGTTTGTAAGACTCAATCGCATAAGCATCTTGCATCTCACGTGTAATGTTATATTCTTTTGCACACAATTCTGCGCAAACGCCCATAGCTTGTCCATTATAAACGTCGGTCAAACCATCTTTGACCAAGCCGTCAAATAGCGTGTTATTGCCATATTTGTAGCCATAACGGGCTTGTTCCAAATAAAAAGGTACAGCTGACATATTTTCCATTCCCCCTGCAACCACCAATTCATTATGCCCAACCAAAATAGTTTGCGCCCCTAACATAACCGATTTCATGCCTGATGCACACACTTTGTTGATGGTTGTGCAATCTACATGATGGGGCAAACCGCCAAAAATAGCTGCTTGACGTGCTGGAGCTTGTCCCAAATTTGCAGAAATAACATTGCCCATAAACACCTCATTTATGTCATTGGCATTGATAGCAGCTTTTTCAACTGCACCTTTGATAGCCGCAGCACCCAATTTTGTGGCACTTATGCCTGCAAGTCCGCCGCCAAAAGTCCCAAGAGCAGTTCTTGTAGCGGAAATAATAAATACTTCTTTATTCATTTGTATTGAAAAAATGGCGATAAAATGATGAAATCAGCTGCAAATTTGGGATTTTTTTGGGGAATAAGCAAAAGAAATATTATTTCGCCATAAATGGGATTTACAATGTGTATCATCATTTTATTTCTTTGTCTTCACATTTGTAAAGGTTGGCGCACCTTTCGAAGG
>JAYUZN010000392.1:0-7420 GCA_043751755.1 Bacteroidota bacterium
CCGTCTTCTTTTTTGTATATCAGGTAAAAAATAACATTGGGATAGTCGTTTTGTATATAATAATCGGCTAAATTATTCCAAGTAATGAGGTTATTTATATGCGGGATTCGGAGGAGAAAATGGTTGAGCATGATGCCTTTATGCGTTACAACTTGTACAAATAAAGTGCGTGCCGCCAAAAAAAGAATGCTTGTAGCCATCAGTAAAGAAAGGCATAGCATGGCTATATCGCCGTTTTTTTCGGCGGAAAAGTGGCTCGAAGGGCGTTCACTTATGTAATTAAAAAAGAAAGAAACGCCCACAATGAGCCATATCAAAGATTGAATAAAATAGGCAATTGTCGCAAATACAGATTCGGGGCTTCTCCACATCATCAATACATTGTTAAAGGCTTTTCTATACCAAACCGCTAACACAAGTATTGCGGGTGCAAGGAGAAACGCACATAAAAAACTTATATTTAAGCAAAATTTAAGTAGCGGCATGGTTGACATTTTTAATACATTAAAACGATTCTTAATAAGATAACGTATATCTTTGACGGATAAGTTACCGCCAAATATACGACTTTTTGATAAAAAAGAGGGTTTTTATGTTTTTTTTATGTTTATTAAATATTTTCCCTAATTTTGCCCCCATAAAACGAAGCTATTTATCGCATTTATGTCCTTCAAAACGTTGCTGTTTATCCTGATTTCGTCCCCTTTATATGCTGCTTTTTCGCAAAATATACAGGCAATTCTTCATTTTGATACGGATACTTTTTCGATTGGCAGCCTTTGCACTGCTACCCTAAGTCTCTCGCACCCTGATTCTATGGTGGTTATTTTTCCCAAAAAAACAGGTGTTTTTACGCCTTTTGAGTGGGTTTCGCAAGAGAATGTTCCTACGAATACTGTTGGGCATCTGGCAAAAGATGTGGTTCATTATCAGCTTCAATGCTTTGAAATTGCGCAGAAACAAGCCTTGACTTTAAGCTATCGGTATATAAAAGGGAAAGATACGATTTCAGCACAAATAACAAGCGATACTATTCGCCTTCAAGCGAAGATTTCGGAGTCGGATTCGCTCAAAACGCTGACTTTTAAGGCATATACAGAATTGATTCCTATAGCGGAGCCGCCGAATACCTTGCTTATTTCTTTGTTAGCGATTGCGATGCTCGCAGCCCTTGTGATGATAGTTGTTTCGCTGCGCAAGCCCATAACTGCCTATTTTCGCCGTCAGCTTATTTTGCGGGAATGGGGAAATATTCGCCGACAATTGGCAAAATTGCGTAGCCAAAAAATTGCACAATCTGTGTATTTGGACGAACTGAATAAGATATGGAAAGATGTTTTTGCCAAAGAAAACTACATTTCTTTGCGAAGCCTCACAACGCCCGAACTTATCCCTTTTATAGAAGAACAAGCAAATCTTTCGCCCGAACAAAAAACGCTACTTATCCATACCGCACGCACAAGCGACAAAGTTATTTATGCCAATATTCCTGCGGAAACAGCGGAAATAGAGGCGATTTCAACGGGAATATATGCTGTGTTAGATGCCCTGTTTCAGCAAAAATTGAAGCAGTAAGCCGTTTTTATTGCCACGAATTGCACGAATTAACACGAATTAGGGGCTGTTAATTCGTGCAAATTAGGGTAATTCGTGGCTAATTGTTTAAATCAAAAACTCATCAGAAATGGGTCTTCTAACATTTCTCGCAAATCTCTCAAAAAACGAGCCGTATCTGCCCCATTTACGGCTCTATGGTCAAAACCTATAGTCATTTGCATCACTTGGCGTGGCTCAAAAGCCTGTCCATTCCAAACGGCTTCTGTCTGTGCAGCCGTAACTGCCAAAATTGCCACTTGTGGCGGATTGATGATAGAAACCATATGCGTACCCCCAATTCCCCCAATGTTAGAAATGGTAAAAGTGCCTCCATCAAAGTCATCAGCCTTGTTTTTCTTGTCTCTTGTGCGCGTAGAAAGTTCAGACAAATCTTTGGCAATTTCCGTAAAGCCTTTTTTATCTGCATTTTTGATAACAGGAACCATCAAGCCCCTTTCTGTATCGACCGCCACGCCAATATTCACAAAATCTTTGAACACAATTTCGTGGCGTTCCATGTCCACGCTACAATTAAACGTAGGATAGCGATGTAGCAAGGTAGCAACCGCCTTTGTAATGATAGCAGTGAGTGTCAAAGAGCCTCCTGCATTTTTCACCCGTTCTTTATATTGCTGACGCATAGCCTCCAATTTGGTAATATCCGCTTTTTCGGAAATCCACGCATGAGGGATTGTTTGCCACGCATAACTCATGTTTTCGGCAGTCGCCTTGCCCACATTCGACATCGCTACGACCTCTGTTTTTCCATATTTGGAGAAATCGGGCAGGGGCTTATGCACAATTCCGACTCCTGTATTTTGTGGTTTTTCGAGCTGCATTTTGGCAAAAGCCAGCACATCTTCTACAAAAACCCGTCCTGTAGGCGAATTACTTTTGACCAAACTTGCGTCTATACCCAATTCTGCGGCACGTTTGCGGGCAAGCGGGGTTATGTGTGTGGCAGTGTGTTGCGGAGTTTCTACCACTTTTTCCGCCACTACGACAGGGGCAGCTACTGCTACGACAACAGGAGCTGCTACTACTTGTGCCTCCACTTGTGGCACAGTAGGCGTTTCTGCAACAGTCGTAGCTTTTGCTTCTATCACAAACAGCACTTGCCCGCCCTTGACCTTGTCGCCTTTGGCGATTTTGATGGCTTGAACCGTTCCTGCTTCTTCGCTGTTAATGTCCAAATCCACTTTGTCGGCACTGATACTCGCCAAGACGGTGTCTGTATCTATGCTATCGCCGATTTTTACGTTTATTTCGGTAACGCTGCCTTCGGCAAGGTCTGTGGTGAGTTGTATTTCGTGTAGCATGTTGTTTTCGCTATTTCTCGCTATTTCACGCAGATTTTTCGCAGATGGGGACGCAGATTTTCGCAGATAAAGAAGCGGACATCTGCGGGACAAAGTTACAAATTAAAAATAAAACCGCAAAGTTTATGCAAAGTTAGCTGTTTTTATCCGCCTTTTGCGTTCCTTGCGGTTCCTTTGCGTACTTCGCGGTAAAACGGGACTATATCCGCACTTCCATGATTTTGCTGGTATCTATGCCCAAAATATCTACCACTTTTACCATCACTTTGTACGTACCTGCTTGTTTGTATTCGTGCGCAATGCTGCTAAATTCGAGGGTGGAATTTTTTTTGGTACGAAAACTTTGCCATTCGTTTTCAAATACATAGTTGCCTGTCCACATTTCTACGGTTTCGCCTGCCTCATTTTTGGTTTTTATGAGTTCCTTTTTGCTCCAATAATCGAAATCTATAGACCAATAATCTATCCAATCATACCATTTTTCGGTGAGCAAAGTGCGCAACATTATGCCATTTTTGTCTTTTTCTACCTTCCAAATCTGCCCATTTTCTATCACAACTTTGCTACCTGGGCGCATAGATTCTTGCAGGCTTTCTATGTCGTCTTGCGTGTAATGCGTTACAAAATCGGTCAATTCTATAGTTATTGTTTTGCCTTTTATCGTTTCTTTGGCATTAAGGTAAGCCACATCAAAAAAACGTGCCTGCCCTTTTGCTACAGCGCGTGCGTCAAATACCTCTTTGGGAATGTATTTGAGGGTAATAGAAACGCCTTTTTCCTTCAACTCTTGGATAAATTGCGGGGTGAGTCCCATTTCAAACTCAAAGCCCAAGACATCTACTTGTGTATATAGTTTTTCCCTACATTCTTCAAAAACCTCCATCAGGCGGCTTTGTGTTACAGGCACGTCAAGGGGACCTACATGCACAAAACGGCTGACTTTATGCCCATGTATCCCCCCCGTCCCCCCATTTAGGGGGGCAAGGGGGGTAGCCTTGTAAGCCTCCAAAATGAGTGAAATGTACTGATTTTCAGAACCTTGAAGGCTGTCTTGCAAGAAAAATTGTCTTTCATATTTGCCCAAATTCAGTATCTCAAAGGCGCGAAAAGCCTTGCCATTTGCTTGCAATTCTCGCTGTATGCCTATCAGCCGCTTGCGCGTAGTGTGTATCGCAAAACGCCCTAAATCGGTAGTTATCCATTTTCTGCCCAATTTCTCCGCAACCGCAGCAGTAGTGCCACTCCCACAAAAGAAATCGGCTATCAAGTCGCCTTCGTTGCTGCTTGCTTTTATGATGCGCGCTAAAAGGGCTTCAGGTTTTTGGGTGGGATAGCCCACTATTTCTAAGCCGTTTCCTTGCAATCTATAAATGTCCGCCCACCAATCTTCTGGGATTTTCCCCTCTGTTTTTAATCTATTTTGATGTTTATCTTCTGCATTATTATCTCCATATAAACCTGTAGAGCCTGCCCCTCGCCCCGTTCTTGCTACTGTTTCTTCTGAATAAGGAATAGCTATATCTTGCCAATTAAAAATAAGGTTTTCCCCTTTAGCGTATGTTATAATGGTATCATGCTTTTGAATAAATCTTGTCTTAGCTTGAGATGCACCTGTATAACACCATGCAATTTCATTTCTAAAATTTGAGGAAAGAAAAATATCATCAAGTAGGAATCTCAAATAAAAACTAACCCTCCAATCACAATGTACATAAATACTCCCGTCCTCCGCGAGTAAGCTGTGCATAAGTTTGAGGCGTTCGTACATCATAGAGAGGTAGGACGAGATGCCTTTTCCCCACGTATCTCGATAGGCGATTTCCTCGATGATGCTTTGTTTTTTTTCGGCGGTTTCGCCCCCGATTTCGATATGGAAGCCAAAATCCGCCCCTACCGCAAAAGGTGGGTCTATGTAGATGAGTTTCAATCCGCCTTGCGCTTCGATTTCTTTTCGGATTGCCCCATTTGCTAAGGAAGAAAGAATGAGCTTATTATCGCCCCAGATGAGCTTGTTTGTCCAGCCTTTGAGTTGCCTACCGCGAAAATCGGTTTCAAACATAGTCGTTTGCATTTCGCCTTTTTCCTTGCGCGGCTCGTCTATATGCTCAATGCTGTGAAACGGCAAAGCAATGTTGGGGGTCTCTTCTTTTCTGCCATTCCAAAAGAGAAATACGTCTTCTTCCTCTGCAAAAAGTTGGTAGATATATTCTTTTGGGAGCTTTTCGCCTGCTTTGATGAGGGAAATTATATGATTTTTGGTTTGTTCGGTCATGGTGTTTTGGTTTTTACCGCAAAGTACGCAAAGGTTTCGCAAAGTTCGCTATGTTTTTAGCAATTCCTTTGCGTTCCTTGCGGTTACTTTGCGTTCCTTGCGGTGAAAAAAATAACCGCAAAGTACGCAAAGGTTTCGCAAAGGAAATTGAAACGTGTGCGTTCCTTGCGGTGAAAACTACAGCCCATTTACGGCTCTTTTTACCCCGTTTTTGAATAGGACTGTATTAAAATTTATGAGGAGTCCGAGTTTGCAGTCTGAAAGTTTGAGATATGTGAGAATCTGTGCAAGATGCAAGTCATTTAAGGCTTCTACGGACTTAATTTCAAGGATAAGTTTATCTTCTACCATCAAATCTATTCGATAACCTGCTTCCAATTTCACGTCATCATAAACAACAGGCAATGCCTTTTGTTTTTCGACTTTTAGCCCTTGTTTGATGAGTTCGTAATACAAACAGGCTTCATAAGCACTTTCCAAAAGTCCAGGTCCCAAAGCTCTATGCACTTTCAGTCCTGCATTGAACACAATTTGAGCTAATTCATTTTCATTCATAATGATTGTTGTTGTTGTTAAATAACCGCAAAGTTCGCTATATTTTTAGAAATCCCTTTGCGCTCCTTGCGGTTACTTTGCGTCCTTTGCGGTAAAAACAGCACAAATATCCGCAAAACTTTTCAATTCATTTTTCACTTGTTCCCATTTTTCCTGCGGCACATATACGGGCGTGTAGGAATATTGCGTTTGCGCTGCGTTGATGTCTTTGCACCAAGTTTGCAAGCGTTTTCTTTTGCGTAGGTCGTCTAAATCTTCTCTTCCTTTTGTTTCTACGATAAAAAAAGTATTTTCTCCCGTTTTGACAAAAAAATCGGGGAAATACGCTGCAATATTGCCGTCTTCTTTTTGGTATTCTATGCTAAAATTCACGCCGCCTTCACCCATGCTATTTTTGGCAAAGGAAATGACATCTGCAAAACGGCTTTCCAAAAAAGAGGCAAACTCCAATTCAAAAGGATTATCGCCAATAACTATAGTAAAGATAGACTTTTTGGCGACTAAATAAGCTTGATTTTCCACAATTTTGGGCTTTGTGAGTTTCAAAGAAAGATAGTTTTTCACTTCTGCCACGCCTTTGTCTGTAACGGTAAGCTCGTCAATGGCTTTTTTGAAACAGGTTTTCAGGATTTGTTTGGGCAAAATTTGGGACAAATTGCGCAGGGTTTGCGGGTCGCTAAGTTCCACTTCTTGCGCAAAAAGCTGATATTTGATAAAACTTTCTACTTTGGGATACAAAATAGAAAAACCACTTACTAAACGACTTTCGCGCAAAATAGCTTCTGTAAAAAAGCGAATAACATTGCGAAAATTAGGCGTAATATTGTTGAAAATCGTTGTATGCGAAAAATTCCCGTCTATATCATTGAACACGATTTCGGCTAATTCGCTCAAATTGAAGGGCTCAAAAGGGGCTTTTTCATGCTGAAAAGTGCTGACATTTATCTTTTCTAATGCTTTGTATTCTCTCAAAAAACGAGGACTCAGGGTAGGAATCGGAATGTCTAACTTATCCAAGTCTTTATTTTTGTCCACTTCGATAATAATAGGCGAATTTCCTTTTGTGCCTTTTCCCATGCTACTATATTCAAACTCAACGCCTTCTGTTTTGAGACTTTCCACAAATTGCAAAAAGGCAGTCGTTCCCACTACCACCAATTTTTCGGGCGTTGTGAGCGAAAACATCTTTCGCAAGCCTCTGCCTATGGTTTGTTCGGGCAAAATCTTAGATTCCGCCCCAAACGGACGCAAGCCCACAATGGTTGTAACATTGCGCACGTCCCAGCCTTCGCGCAGCATCAACACCGACATCTGGCAAAACGGGAGATTTGACCACATTTTGTCTAATGGCTTCTACAAGCGGATAATCGCAAATCGTTTGCACAAAAATACTTCCATTATTGTGTTTGGGCGTGGCAGAAAAATCCACCTGCAAACTCAAGGCTTTTCCGGTTTTGAGCTTGAGCTTGTGGCTGATGTCTTCGATATTTTTGAACCATGCCAATGAGCTATCATGAATGTGATGTGCTTCATCATTCAAAATAACGATGTCTTTTATTTTATCACTTCGCAATACCTTGCCTAAATCCAAGCCTTTAGAAGTGTCTGCATCAGGTTTGGGTTTCGCACCGAGAAAGGTGGTTTCAAAAGAGATTTCAGGGGTTTCATTCCAAAATAC
>JAYUZN010000393.1:0-2065 GCA_043751755.1 Bacteroidota bacterium
ATGGCAGGAAACTCGCTCATAGGCATGATGCGCGTGGACGAAAACCAATTCAACAAGCAACTTGCCCTCAAACCTGCGCCAAAAGTCCCAAAAGGAAAACTGATACAAGCGGATACTTTGTTTCGACCCGGACTGATACAAACCGATATTTTTGCGCAAGCACATACAAAGTCTTATACGCAACTTATCCACGAAAAAGAAGCGGCTATCCTGAGCTACAAAAATGCGCACGAACTTGGCATTACGGACACGCAAGGCTTGCGTGATGCCATTCAAGAGAGTGAAAACAAGGCAAATGAGATTCTTCACAATCTTCTCCTCACAGAATTTAACAATTTGGGCATCAAATATGAGCAGGCAGTTTGGGACGAAAAACAGCACAAAGAGGCAAAACCCCTCAAACGTCCCGTAGCGATTGCCGATATAGAAGCCTTGCATCCCTTTCATTGGGGATATGAATTTTCGCAAATATTTCGCAAAAAAGATGGCTTTGATGCCATTATTACGAACCCGCCGTGGGAGGTGTTTAAGCCGAATGCAAAGGAGTTTTTTTTAGCCTACTCGGAAGTGGTGAGCAAAAAGAAAATGGACATCAAGAAATTTGAAGCCGAAAAAGAGAATATTTTAACAGATGTGGATATTAAAGCAGCTTGGACAGCCTATTTAAGCCGTTTTCCCTACCTAAGTGCCTATTTTCGCAGTGCTTTGCAATATCAAAACCAAATCTCTATCGTCAATGGCAAAAAAGCAGGCACAGACATCAATCTCTACAAACTCTTTACAGAGCAATGTTATAATCTCTTGAAAAAAGGAGGATATTGCGGAATTGTGATTCCAAGTGGGATTTATGCGGGGTTGGGAACTATGCAATTACGTAAAATGCTATTTGAAAATACTCAAATAACACAACTTATTAGCTTATCAAATGAGAAGTTTATTTTTGAGAATGTCCATCATGCCTTTAAATTTTGTTTTCTAAGTTTTGAAAAAGGAGGTATAACAAGTGATTTTAACGCTATTTTTAGAATTGACCCGCGCGAAGCCATTGCTTCCACAGAATTAGAAACGTTGTTTGCCAATAAAGAGGAATACATAAAACTTGCCCCCGAACTTATCAGCAAATTATCTCCTGATTCTTTATCTGTAATGGAATTTCATGGCGAAATAGATAAAACAATTGTAGATAAAATGGTAAAATATCCTCCATTAGGGCAAAACATAAAAGATAGTTGGAATTTAAAAATAGGCAGCGAATTTCACATGACAAATGATAGTTATCTTTTTAAAGCGAAATCAGGAAAAAATATGCTACCTTTATATGAAGGAAAAATGATACATCAATTTGAGGCTCATACCTCATTGGCTAAATATTGGATAAACGAATCGGAAGGAAGAAAAGCTGTAATAGGGCAAAGAGGAACAGATAAAGGGGAAATTCTCCCTTATCAAACCTATCGTTTAGGATTTAGAGCCATTGCAGGAAATACGAATATTAGAACTATCATTGTGGGTCCCATTCCTAAAAATGTTTTTTGTGGCAATTCTTTGTTAGTCTCAGAAAGTCTAAATGGAAATGATTTACTTTCTGCACAGGCATTTTTAAATAGTTTTGTAGTTGATTTTTATGCAAGGCAAATGGTTACGACCAATATCAACATGTTTTACATTTATCAACTCCCCGTCCCTCGTCTAAGTCCTGCCGACAAATGGTATCGTCCTATCGTGGAGCGAGCTGCGCAGCTTATCTGCACAAGTTCGGAGTTTGCCGAGCTATGGGAGGAGGTGATGGGCGTAACAGGTTCGGCGGGTTTTCAAAACCCGCCGAACCTTAAAACCCCGCCTAACCTTAAAGCTCTTAACGAGGTAGAACGCAATCGTTTACGGGCAGAATTAGATGGGATAATTGCGCATATTTATGGCTTGTCGGAGGCTGAGTTTGCGTATATATTGAGTACGTTTCCGATAGTGTCGCAAGCGCAAAGAGTGGCTACGCAAAATGCGTATAGAGATGTAATTCATCATCTTATCCGCTAAAAAATGGGGGTTGCTATACAGGAAAAGGGGT
>JAYUZN010000394.1:0-14646 GCA_043751755.1 Bacteroidota bacterium
TTTTTGCTCCAAAGTATCGGAAAAACGGCTAAGATGCCCATAAACGGTCATGTAACCATCTGGATGACGGAGATAAAGCGATTTTCCATAGCCAAAAGGCGAAACCCGTACTCGCTCCACATAGCCGTCTTGTGCCGCAAGAATGGGCAAGCCTATTTTTCCTGCTACTTTGATGTCTAACCCTGAATGAAAATGCCCTGTACGAATTTCGCCAAAATTGCCCGCTAAGGGCTGAACCTCTTCTAAGGGAAATCCATAATTAAAATAATATGAGTGAATAACAGCCCATTTTTTCTCCAACATAGCGGTTTT
The DNA here is from genome assembly GCA_043751755.1 of Bacteroidota bacterium. Lineage (GTDB taxonomy): Bacteria > Bacteroidota > Bacteroidia > J057 > J057 > JAAFHL01. Next base: position 313 of record JAYUZN010000394.1, read on the forward strand.
GTCATAACGTTTTCCCATAACAGGTGTTACGTTTTTTGCGGCTTTCTGCGTACAGGCATAGCAGGCAATAATAGCGAAAAAAAAGAGGTATTTTGACAAGGTAAGGAGTTGAGAGTTGAAAAGTTGAGAGTTGAGAGTTGAGAGTTGAGAGTTGAGAGTTGAGAGTTGAGAGTTGAGAGTTGAAAAGTTGAGAGTTGAAAAGTTGAGAGTTGAGAGTTGAGAGTTAATATAAGGAATGAACCGTAAATAAGTTGATGATTTTATAGTCCCGTAGGGACGCGATATTTATAGAAAAAAACATGCCCCGCTCCCCCTCTTGTTTTTCGTGCTTGCACGAAAAACGGAATAAATGGGGGGATGGGGGGCTATAAATATTTCGTGCCTACGGCACTACTTGTAGTGAGCAAAGCCGAACTAAGAAATCCCCACAATGAAATTGTTATACTGCAAACGGGGTAAATTTTCCATCATTATTGCTTTTGGCTAAAGCCGAAAAGCAATGAATAGTAGCGATAAACAAGGCTTCAGCCTTGTTATGTGATTCATTGCAGTGTGGCTTTAGCCCACTGCAATGAGAAAATTTATCCCGTTTTAAGTATAAGTTATTTATTTTTTCAATCCTAAGTCCTAAAATCTTTGTACTTTTGCCCACAAAATAAGGCATTTTTTATGAAATTACATATCCAAAACTTGGGTCCTATCAAAGAAGCTACTATAGACTTGTCTAAGCGGTTTTATACTTTTGTGGGGTATAATAATAGCGGGAAGACGTATTTGGCGAATTTGTTATGGTGTGTCTTTAGCCGTATAGATTATTCTTTTTTCAAAGACTTTATAGAAAGGAATAAAAATAATTATTACTTTCAAAATGAAACTTCTGTTATTAAACAAGAACTCTTAGATAAATTACCCAATGAATATGCGTTATATATACAAAATGAAATGTTACCCAAAGTCCTTAATATAGAAAAAAATAGCCCTATTATCAAATATCTACAAATTAGTTTTGATTCGATTGACACCTCTATAAAAAATGCTATAGAAATATATCCAATAAAATATCATATCTTAAGCTATACAGATGAGGAAATAATTATAGGAGGACGAGGAATATCCGATTTCTTAGATATTTTATGTATTCACTTATTTCGTTTATTCTATACAGGAAATGAGATTAGTTTTCTTCCCACAGAAAGGCTCTCATTTATGACATTTTATAAATACTTTTTTAGAATAGAACAAGAAAGGAGAGAAGAAATAGAAAAGCATATTCGGAAAATAGATAAAAATAATCCTAATTGGAAAGCCTTAGAAGAAGTAAGTGAAAGTGGTTATGTACAAACACATCAAAATTTATTAGAGGAGATATATTCTACTGATAGTAAGTTCATTAAAAATAGAGAAAGTTATAAAAATTTTAAAATAAATGAACATATTATTCAACAATTAGAAATAATTATGGGTGGGAAACTGAATGTTATAGAAGGTGCTGTAAATGGCAATGCGAACTTTTATTTCCAAATGCAAAAAACCCAAGAACTGCTAAAACTCCATACAACTTCCTCCTCTGTCAATCAGCTTTCTACCCTATATCTCTACTGGAAATATTGGGCAGAAGATGATGACAACTTCCTCATCATAGACGAACCTGAACAAAACCTTCACCCCGAAAATCAAACCAAACTCACAGAGCTTTTGATACAATTTGCGAACAGAAACAATAACAGAGTATTGATATGTACGCACAGCCCTTTGATTGCCGAAGTCATCAATAACTACTTGGTTTTGGGGCAGTTAGACGACAAAGAAGCGGCACAGAAAAGCTTAGGTTTGGCAGAAAACTGTTTTCTTACGCCCGAAAATACGGGCATTTATTTTTTTACAGGAGAAAATGTAAGAGAGTATAAAATATCCGATTATGGGACGATTTTTGAGGACTTTAAGGCGGCACAAGAAAAAGTGTGGGACGTAGGCGGGCAATTAGGGGAACTTATGTATCATCAAATTAATAAAAAAATACAGCATGAAAATACAGCAAGTCAATGAGCATTTTGCGCAAAAGTGGGAAAATATTGCCTTGTTTTACCCGCATAAAACAGGAATATTGTTAATCTCTGAAACTTCTCAAGAAACGCATACTTTACAACAAGTCAAAATACAGCAATTACCCAATACTTGTTGGGTTTTTGAAAATGAGTATCATCAGTTGCCAAACCCTACCCAAAAAGAACAAAGAAATAGTTTTTCTTCGAGAGGATATAAGGTTGAAAAAACGCTTTTATGGCAAAAAGACAACGAATTGTACGTTTTTATGATAGAAATGAAGTCTGAACTTACCCTTGAAAATATGAGTAGTTGCATCAAAAAATACGAACATTCGCTCAATTTTTTCGCGCCTTATTTGGCAGCACACCCTCATTTTCAATCACTGCCAGAACTTTATATAAAACCTGTGGGGGTTCTATGTTATAATGCGGAAGGAGATTATAGCAATATTCATACATTCAAGTATGGAAAAACAAAGCCCCGTTTTAGAAAAAAGTACATAGAAGAAAAAAAGCGAGCTTTTCTCATGGAAGTGAAGCCGCTTGTATTAGAAGCAAAAGAAATGCCTGTTATTTTCCTTCAAACACCTCAAAATCAAGATAATAATTTTTCAATTGATTTCTCCGAAATCTACCAAAAACTCACCCACATTTAACCCATTTTCAACCATGTCAAAACAAGTTACCTACGGAGACGAATTAGAAAAGCTCAAATCTTATTTGAAAAGCGAACTCAATGAAGATGCGAAACGCCCTTTGTTATATCCCTTGTTTCAAAAACTATTTAAAGACAAATTTAGAATAGAATCTGCAGCAAATGGCGCAGATGTGTATATTGAAGGAGCTTTGTTGGTAGAAGCAAAAACAAATGCAACACAATGGTTAGAAGGGTTTTATCAGGCTTTGCATTATCAAAAGAAGTTCGGATTGGCATACAATACGATTATGGTGATTGCACAGGAGTTTGTAGGAATATGGCGCGTGAATAAAATCCCTGAAACAGCCGTTATTTTTGCACATACAGCAGATGCGCAAAAAGCTCCGAACATTATTGGAAAAGAAAATGCCAAAAAAACTCAAAAAGCCCTTAAAACAGAAATCAAAGACAAGGCTATGTATTGGCTTGAAGCGGCAGATTTGAAAGGAGACATCTTTGCCGGGGCAAAAAACTTGACTACAGAAACCTTTGAAGTCCTCAAAATCCTGAAAAACCTTGATTCTGATAGGCTGCAAATCAATACGCACAATTTCATTCATTGTATCGAAAGAATGAAGCCCTTTTTTGAGCAGCCGATTGAGGCGGTTCACTGTTTTTATTCGATTGTGGCGTTTTGGGATATTACGGCTACGCTTGCTATCAATGACGGGCAAAATGAAATACGGGTTATTGGCTTTAAAGGACAACGTTTTAGCGAAAATATTGCCATTCCTGCCAAAAGTGTAACGGCTTTTCGCAAGTTTATCGAAGGGCAATATGTGTTTACAAATGAAGGTTCTGGGCTAACGGTAGATTATTATTTTAGCCGTTTTGATGAAGTATTGGCAATGATTGACCCCGAATATGTGAAACAACATGGCATCTTTTTTACCAATGACAACCTTAGCAAATTTGCTTTATGGTTTGTAAAACAGCAATTTGGGGAAAGTATCAATGACAATTATATCGTGTTTGACCCTGCAGGCGGAAGTGGAAACCTTATTTCGGCTTGGCGAGGCAAACTCAAGCATAAAATCATTTCAGAATTGCAGCCCGACTTGCTCAAAACGATTGAAAAACGCATGAAAGCTGACCCTTTTCACCTTGAAACGGGTTTTACCATTATTCCTAAAACTTCGGATAACAAAGGGCTGAATTTCTTAGACCGTTCTGCGCAGGAATATTGGGCAGATTTGGAAAAGGAATTGAAGCTCAAACAGGTGGCTTTGGATAAACCTCTGGCTTTTTTGCTGAATCCACCCTATAAAAATACGGACGAAAATCAAAGCAATCGGGAGTCAAAAGAGGCGCATTATGCTTTGCATCCTTCTATTACGGCACTTACAGGAGAAGATGCAGCGAAGGAAAGATATCTTGCTTTTTTGGGGCAGATTCTGAATATAGCCAAACATCAGAATACTTTACAGCCTGAAAATCAATGTCTTGTATTGATTTTTACGCCTACTTCTTGGCTGATTCCCCGCCCTACTTATAAGGGATTTAGAGAGATTTGGGACAAGCATTTTGAGTATCAAAAAGGCATGATAGTAACTTCAAATGAATGGTTTAAGTTGGAAGGAAAGTGGCCCCTTGCTTTTACGGTGTGGAAATATTCGCCCGCCCTGAATAGGGAAAAGAAAGGGTTTCTCCCCCCCCTGCCCCCCTTAAAAGGGTTTCTACCCCCCCTGCCCGGGAGCAAGCTATTCCCCCCTTTAGGGGGGCAAGGGGGGATAAGACTCCTTGATTTTACCCATCTTTCTCCGCCTGACCTCAATATTAATTGGAATGATTCGGAAATAGGAATAGAGACCGTTTTACTGCCTATTTTGAACGCAGCTAAAACCGTTATTCTCAACAATGAAAGAGGGGATATACGGGAAACGCTGCCTTTGATAGACAGAAAAGGGAAAATGGTGCAGCAAACAAGAGTAAATTTATACAGAAATGTTTTGAAAGAAGAAAAAGGAAAAGCCATTATTAGCGGTTTTCCATTGAAAGATGATAGACATACAAGAATTAAAGACCCTTATGGTTTTGCAATGGGAACTTTTGTAGGTTTTATGGACGATAACACGCCGTTAAGATTAAAACAAGAACCTTCTTTTCGTTTTTCTCATAAACCTGATAGAGTTTGGTTTAGATTAGATACTGTTTTTATTAACATAAATCAAACAAAAACTTTTTCTGGTGCAGCAGATAATCGTAGTTATTGTGCTTTTGATTTAGCTACTGCAAAAGCTACTTTTACATGGTTTTGTACAACAAAAGTCTTAAATGGCAAGTATCCTGTTTGGGCAAATCAATATGATATATGGTCTCCTGCGATTTCTGCGGAGCAAGAAAAAGAATGGTATAGCCTGTGTTTTGCCTTTGTATTGGCAGAAAATAGGTGTGTAGTTACCAAATTTGAAGCGGATAATCCTGTAAAAGGTGCGCCAGAGATATTTGTAGATAATCCTTTGTGTCCTGTGCATACAGATAATTTTTGGGGAAATGTCATCGAAAAAGATTTTTTATATTTGTACTTTCCAAGTCTTAAAGACTTGGAAAGTACAAATGTAGCCCTGCAATTAATAGAAGCTGTCAAAAATTTGTATCGTCATTGGAATAAAACCTATTGTAAAGGCGACTATTTATATTATGTGGGTTTGGAAAAAGAGCCTTATTTTCGTTATTTTGACTATGCAGATTTTCTCACGCCGCATAGTGGGCTTATTCAAATCCGAAAGTATAGCGAGCAGGAAGGATTAGCGGATATGTTGGCGCATTTTAGCCTTGTTTCAGCCTATACAAAGCAGGTAAAAGCAAGATTGTATGAGATGCTGGTGGGGGAGATGCAGTATTTTGGGTAGGTGTTGGTTTTCGGCACGCAGATTTTCGCAGATTTTCGCAGATGAAAGCAGATGTCGCAGATTAAAGCTAATTTTTAATTTTCAATTTTCAATTTTCAATTCAAAAACATGCCATTTTTAGTATTAGACCTTGAGATGACGGGCGGAGACCCCGGTTGGCACGAGATAGTTCAACTCGGTGCTGTGTTGTATGACGACAATTGGATAGAACTTGGGCAATATCTGACCAATGTTTATCCCGAAAACGAGGAATCTGTTTCGGATTATGCGGAGAAAATTCATGGTTTGTCGCTCATAGATTTAGATGATGCACCTATGATGCACGATGTTTTGCCCGAATTTGAAGATTGGATCATCGATAAATTGCATTTGCGCAAAATGAAACGCGAAGGGCAAGACAATGGGCATTTGTTGCGTGAGGTCATCATTTGCGGACAAAGTGTTATCAATGACATTAATTTCCTGCGTTTTGCCTATAATAGCCAAGATATGAAATGGGTGTATTCCAATAAATTGTTGGATACCCATACTTTGGGATATTTTGTGTTTCGTATTTTGAAAAATAACGGACAAAAAGTGCCTGAAAAATTGAGCTTGACAGCAATAGCAAGTCATTTTGGCTTTTTTCGGGAGGGAACACAGCATAATGCCCTCGAAGATGCGATTTTGACAGGAAAGTGTTTTATGGAAATCTATAAAATTGCGGATAAATTAAAACTTTTGTAGCTTTGTAGGGAGCTGTAGAGTGGCGCACCTTTCAAAGGCGCGCCACTCTACAAAGCTCACAAAACGGCAATTACCGAAATCTCCACATTCACGTCCTTAGGCAAACGAGAGACTTGCACCGTTTCGCGCGCCGGAAAATCGCCCGAAAAATATTCGCCATACGTTGCATTTACCTTCGCAAAATCGTCCATATTTTTGAGAAAAATGCTGGTTTTTACAATATTGGGAAAACCTAAGCCTTCTACTTGCAAAATAGCTTTGATATTTGCCATGACTTGATGCGTTTCGTTTTCGATGCTGTCCATTATCAAGTCGCCCGATTGGGGATTGATGGGAATTTGCCCTGAGACAAATAAAAAACCGCCTGCTCTAACTGCTTGACTATAAGGCCCTATAGGGGCAGGAGCTTGTGTAGTGTGAATTATTTTTTTCATATAAAAAATGGTAAACCTGTCATTTCTTTAAGAAATGACAGGTTTACGGGTTATAAAACGGAAGTTTACTGAATATGCACGACCTTCTGCGTATGCGTTTTCTGCGCAGTTTTTACCTTTATCGCATAATTGCCACTCGCCAAACCTCTGTCAACATAAATTTTGTTGTCTCTAACATTCGCCTGACGAAAAACCTCTTTTCCATTCATATCCCATAAAGTTACACTTTCTACTGGAGAATGGCTCTCTATGTTAATAAAATCTCGAAAAGGATTAGGGCTAAGGACTATTTTTTCGGCGATTTCTCCCAAATATACTTTGATAATATTGCTATAATTTGCAGTGTTATCGAGGTCTATAGCGTTCAAACGATAATAAAAATAAGATTCCGCTTGCTGAATAGGGTCATACGATACATATTCATTTGTTTGTCCCGATTTTGCCGCTACTTTTCCGATGTCTTCAAAGGAATTGCCATCATCACTTCTTTCTACATTATAATAAGCTAAATTTATTTCATGCTGCGTTTTCCATGTTAAAGCCACTTTTTCTCCTATTTTTTCTCCTGTAAAAGCAGTGATTTGCACAGGCAAGGAATTGAAAGCTCCCGTTATCGTAAAATTATCAAGGGCAACGCCTGCACCTGTAACACTTCCGTCAGAACCAAAAGGAAAACGAAATGCCACGCTGTTATTGCCTCCCAAAAAAGAAATATCTCTTATATAATTGTTGAAAGCCCCGCTTACATTTCCTGAGAAAAAAGCCTGATTTGCAGGAAAAACGGTAGAACCGCTATTATTTGCATTGTTATACCAACCTGCGGCAACCGTTGTGCCGAGAGCTGTCCATGTAAGTCCTCTATCCAAAGAATATTCTACCCGAAACCCGTCAAAGCCTGTTTCTGCATTGAATTTGGAGAAAAAACCAAGCGTATAAGTGCCTATAGCTGTCATATTGTAGCAAGGAGTCCAAAGCTGCGATGAAGCGTTATCTACATAAGCTCCGACCAATCCTGTAACCCACGCATTTGTAGGAGAGGCTGTGCCATTTTTCCCAGCAACCGCAGAACTCCCCCTTTGCCAGCCTGTGCCAAAAATATTATTAACTCCAAAATCATTGGGATTTATTTCAAAATTGCCCCCGTCAACCAAATTATAAGGCGTGCCTCTATCAGGCAAGACTTGAATAAAACTCGCTTTTACCATGTTAGAAGCTCCGCCATTTATGGTAAGAGAAACGTTATAAATGCCATTTGTTGTATAACTATGTGTAGGATGTTGAAGGGCAGAAGTATTGCCGTCTCCAAAGTTCCACGACCAAGCAGTTGCCTGATAAGAAAGGTCTGTAAATTGAACGCTGACCGTTTTGTAGGTAATTTTTTTGTCTGCGGTAAACAAAGCTGTAGGGTCAGCAAACATATCCGACCCAAACAGCCCCCGTCCATGCGTGGCAGCTATCACATATTTGTCCGATGCCCGCAGTTGCAACATGTCCACACTCACATTTGCCAGCCCCGAATTGCTTGTCCCCCAAACCGTTGCGCCCCCATTGAGGTTGTCTGTACTCCACACGCCCAATTCCGTAGCCAAAATAGCTTGGTCATTGTTGTTCGGATTAAACAAAGCCCAACGAATCGGCATATCGGGCAGATTTCCCTCCACACTCGTCCAATTTGTTCCGCCATTCGTACTTTCCCACACACTGTTTACGCCATAATTCGTATAAGTTACCAACAAATGATTGTCATTTCCCGTTTCCACTTCCACACAAGCCGGATAGCCGCCAGGAAGTCCCGTACTGATATTCGTAGCAGCAGGCGCGCCCGTATGTGCATTGTCCACCCGAAAAACTCGCCCATTATCAATGCCAAAAAACACCCGATTTGCAGTGTTAGGAGATACGGTAACTGCTGTAACTTGTCCGCCAAACCCCGCAACTGCCACCCCTGCAAAAGTACTGCCCGTTTGCGGATTGTCCCAACGCCTGTAGTTATTGTTGCCATCACACATATACATTCGGTTGTTCACATTGTCATAATCCGTAGGACTTATAAAGTCGCCGCCCGAAGTTGTTACATTTGTCCAAGTGCTACCGCTATTCGTAGAGCGATAAAAATCATTGTAAACATAGGAGGTAAATTGATATTGTGGCTGATTTTGGTCTATATGGCAAAAAGCCCCATCTCCGCCCGTTACTTCAACTGTAGGTTGAACTGAACCCTGTGTAAACTGGTGAGAACCATTGTCTTGTGACCCTGCCAAATAATAGTTTGTGAGGGCTGTAGGATGAATGGCACAAGCATAAAACTGGGTAACATTGTAATTGTCCCCCTTAAAAGCAATGGTAGGAACAGCAACATTGCCATTTGTAGAACGCCAAACTCCTCCATCATTCGTAAAATATACTTCCGTAGAACTGCCATTTCTATAGACAATATTATGTTGGTCAGCATGAACATATTGCTGCCCAAAACCGCCATACCAATGGGCAATTTGTGTCCAAGTACCTGCTCCATTTGTAGATTTGAACAAGTCCACACCTCCCACCATTAAGGCATCTCTATTGTTAGGGTCTACAGCTATTGTTAAATCATACCAAGCCTGCCCACGCGAAAAATCTGCGGCAGGAATACCCGGATCAGCATCATCAGGTTCGGTGCGAGAAGTCCAAGTTGTGCCGCCATTTGTGGTTCTCAAAATACCATTTACCACATTTGCGTTTTCTACCAAAGCATACGCATAGTTCGCATCATTGGGCGCAAGGGCAATTTCTATCCGAGCCAAAGTTATGGGAAAAGTCATGGCAGCCGCAAAGGTAACCCCTGCATTCGTAGATTTATGGGCAGAACCGTCCAAAGTCGCATAAATATCGCCATTTGCAGCTATATCCACATCATAGCAGTTATTACTACCCGCCCCTGTAATTCCAAGCCCCGTTCCCAACACTTTTCCAAAAGACGTTCCGCCATTTGTGGAGCGTTGCAAACCTGCACTTCGGGTAGATACGAGCAAAATTCCTGTATTATTGACTACCATTTTTTGGCAAAATTGGAAGTTTGCCCCTGTTGTACTCGCTAATTGCCCCCAAGTTATGCCGCCATCTGTCGTTTTCCAAATCCCAAAACCTCGAATCGCATCTCCATTAAAATAGCCTTCTCCTGTGCCAAAATAGATAGTATTCGGCGTAGAAGGGTCTTGTGCAATGCAGGTTATCGCCAAGTTTCCAAACAAATCATCTACGGGATTCCAATCAGGGGTAGCCAAAGTAATGTCTGTAGTTTTCCACAAACCACCGCCTACACTGCCCGCCCAAACCGTTTTTCCTGTCGCATCATTGACATCAATCAAGAGGCAACGTGTGCGACCTCCCACATTGTTCGGGCCTAACTCTGTCCAATTAGCAGGCAAAGCGGCGCGGGTTTGCAGGAGTTTATCCCTATATTCTTTTGCAGCCAAGAGTCGCTCCTTCGGCACATAGCCCAGAGCAGGGTCTTTTGTCATTTTGGTTTCTTGCTTCATAGCAAGGTCTATTCGGTCTTTTAAGGGGATTTTTAGGTCTTCTTCCTCATGTTTTTCGTCATGAGAGCAAGCGATAAATGTGAATAACAACAGAACAAAAACACTTGAAAATGTGAATAAGTTGCGCATAGTTGAAAGAATGAGTATGAGAGACTTTATCAGGTTCTTGCGCAAAAAGCGATAAAAGGAATATGTGTTGAGGTATTTATCCTACAAAAGTACGTTTTTTTTGGGGATAAACAAAAAAAATATTCCCGATGTTTGGAAAAACCAAAAGGAGGGAATGTTTTTTGCCTGCCATTTAAAAAATGGCAGCTACGGAATAGGTAAAGTTTTTTCTTTTTTTTCTCATTTTTTTTGCAAGATACAAAAAAAGTATTACTTTTGCAGCCTCAAAATTATAACAACGATTCACATTTATCTTATTCAGATATGCCAAAAAAGTTTTCTACTCGTAAATTAGCGTTGCGCTCACGCGCTGCAAGACGCAGACGTGCTATAAAAGTTGCACCTAAGACATTCCATATTCAAAATACTTTTGAAAAACAAAACAAACCTTTGATTGATAAATTAGAGGCTGCTTTGAACGCTCAATAAGGTTGAGAGTGGGGATTTAGCCCAAAAAATACATTAAAGCTGTCAAGTTCTTTAACTTGACAGCTTTTTTATCTGCGATGAACACTGCCATTTGGAAAATGGCAGCTACGGGCTACCCCTATTTTTTTTCTACCACTATTGTCCCTGCCATTTGGTCTCCTATTCTTTTGCTGTCCGAACTACTCATGACCATAATAATGTCTATCAAAAATACGATAGCATTCACAAGGGGAATGCAATAAAGCAGGTTGCGCAAAAAAGAATTTCCGTAGCTAATAGGCAGATATGTTGCCGCATTTACAACGGTAAGTCCCATGATTCTTTTGCCCAAACTGCTGCCGTCTGCCCCATCTTTAAATATAAAATAAATAGTCATAAAACCCATACTTGCGAAAGAACTCAAGGGGTCTGGGTTCTCCATATCTCCTCCGATAAACAGCAAACTTGCCCCAAAAATGATAAGACTCAAAATGAAATCTATCAAAAAAGCCATAAAACGAGAGCCTATATTGGCTTTTCCCCATTGCATATTGCCTTGTACAACGTTTTGATTTCCATATACTTGTGGCTTAGGAGTTGGTTTGTAAGGCTGCGGTTGTGGGCGAGACGGAGTTTGAGGGGGGGGGCTATTGGGCTGAATTTGGGTTTGAGGGGCTTGAATAGGCTTTTGAGAAGGAGGGGTTTGCTCAAATAATTGCAACAAATTGCCCATGCTATTCTCTCGGTCTGCGGCTTTGCGAATGAGACAACGTTGTATAAGCGTTTTGTAGGGCTGCGGAATAAGGGCTAACTTTTCTAACTTGTTTGCGCCCAAAATTTTGGCAATAATCTGTCCTTCAGTCATGCCAAATCTGCGTGAGCCAAAAGGCAATTCTCCACCTGTAAATAACTCATATAACATTACCCCAAATGACCACATATCTACATTTGTCATTATTTTGCCATTTGCGCCGTATGTATCTACGTCCAACATTTCGGGGGCAATATATTCATACGTGCCAATAACGCCTGTGCGCGAAGTTTGGTCGCCCGAAGATTGCTTGCTAATGCCAAAATCCACGATTTTGGGGACAGGCTGCCCATCTTCATATTTGAGGAGAATATTGGCGGGCTTGAGGTCTCGGTGAATGATAGAATGGTTGTGAAGGTATTCTAAACCGCGCATCATCCCTACGACTACTGCATGAATTTGGGCAGGTGTGGGTTTTGAGTCTATAAATTCTCGCAGGCTTCCGCCTTCTACTAACTCCATAATGCCTACTTCATACACTTGTTTTTTGCCAAAATTATCGGCGATTTCCACAATATCCGCATCAAAAACGCGCACAATATTGGGGTGATGTAGTTTTATGGCGGTTCTCATCTCATCTATTACACCATATTTTTCCTGCCCTTCTTCGCGAGGATAAAATTTAATGGCAACATTTTGATGCAATAAGGTATCAAAAGCGCGATATACTTCGCCAAAACCGCCTTTTCCGATGCGGTCTTTCGCTCTGTCAAATTGGTAACGTTCAAAGAAATTCATAGAGAAAGTGGAGAAAATGAGAATTGAAAATTGAGAAATAAAAAAAGTCTTTTGTAGTTTATTGTTTTGGGGTAAAATCTCCTGCTAAACGCACAAAGTTTTCCCCCTCCCATTTTTCCACCAAAATTCCTTTTATTTTTTTGTCGGCTGTAAGAAAATTTATGCCTATAAGATATATATATTTATTTTGTAACAAATATGGCTGAAAATAATTGAGCTTTTTGATTTGCTTAATTGCCGCTTCTGCGGAGGAGTTTATTTTAAACTCAAATACGTAAATTGCTTTCTGACCTATACAAATGGTGTCAAGTCTGCCCCCCTGAGTCCCCCCAATGGGGGGATTCAGGGGGGCATTTTGGAGTTCGGAGAAAACAGCCAGCCCTGTGCTGTACATCAATACGTGCATAATTGTATGAAAGAAGCCTTCTGTGTGCTTTGTTATATCATATCCTGTGGACGAAATAACAGGCACAAAGATTTGAAAAGCCTCTTTAAGTTCTTCCCGTTCTAAATGCAGCCTCAAACGATAAGAAAGGGTATAATCCGCATAATCCACAGGCTTATCTACATATTCTGCAAGCAAATATTTGGCGAAAGATGCCTGTACTTCTCGATTGGGGAAACCGAGTGTATAAGCCTTTTCCCATTGCAGGTCTTCTACCTTTTTGATAGTGAGATAGCCCGCCTGAAAGAGTAAGGAAAGGCTATAAAATTCGGTCAGATTCGCACTTTTGAGGATATCACTCCCAGCTTCTATATGGTCTAACTCCGCTAAATCAAGGTATTGCGCTCTCGCACCACGTATCAAAAGCGTAGGTGTTCCCGTTTCAAACCAATAATTTTGGAACTGAAAACTTTGAAAGAAATTGACGATAGAAAAAGGATTATATACCTTATTTTCCTCGATTCCGTCCCAAGAATAGCCGTTATAATGCAGTTTTATTTGTAGCAAAAACGCCTCCTCTGTGCAATTATACCGTCTTGCGCCTTCTGTTATATACTCGGCATAGTGATAGCGCAATTCTGTTTCTGTATAACCCAGCAAAGTCGTAAATCGCTCGTCAAGACTCAAATCATTGAGCATATTTAAGTCGGATAACACACCGATTTTGCCGATTTTGGTTACGCCTGTTATATAACTCCTGTGAATATAGCGACCTGTGCCTTTCATTGTGCCATAAAACTTCTTCAACGTATCTATATTTTGCTGCAATTTTACCTCATCTTTCCCTACAAAATCCGTTACAGGCATTTCATATTCGTCTATGAGAATGGCAATCGGCTGCGTTTTTGCCAAGGTTTCAATGATTTCTCTAAACAAGCCTTTTGCGCCCAAATCCGTGATATTAATGTCAAGTTTTCGGGCAATCGGGCGCAAATAATTTTGCAAGCCCTGCTCCAATGTACAAGCATCATATTCTATGAGCGTAAAATCTATGCGCAAAGTAGGGCGTTGTATTTCTGCCCAGTCTATTTTGTTATATATCCATGTCCCTTCAAACTGAGACTTGCTGCCTTCATAAATCGCTGCTATTGTGTCTAATAGCAGCGATTTGCCAAACCTACGTGGTCGGATGATGAAATTGTGAATCCCTAACTGCATGAGTTCGTAGATTTTTTCTGTCTTATCTACATAAATCATCTTTTCGCTGCTAAACAGCTGAAAGGCTTGTGCGCCAATTCCGAGTTTTTTTGTTGGCATGATTGTTTTTGTGTTATTTTGTGTGAACTTGTTACTGTTTATCCCAAAAACATGTCATTTCTTGAAGAAAGGATAGGTTTACAGGATAAAATTACCCTTTTTTACCCTATTCGGATTCCCAATCCTTTTATCCCACAAAGATACGCTTTTTTCTTGCAAATTCCTCAAAAATCCTTTGATTTGCAGATGGGTTTCGCACAGCTTTGTAAAGTGGCGCACTTTTCAAAAGTGCGCC
>JAYUZN010000395.1:0-7540 GCA_043751755.1 Bacteroidota bacterium
AAGGAATGAAAATTGAATAAAGTAACAATTTTATAGTCCCGTAGGGACGGCGATATTTATAGAAAAAACAGGCCAACCCCTCCGTCTTTTTTTTAGCGTTTGCACGAGAAACGCAATAAATTGGGGGGGGAAATACCATTTTCTATAAATATTTCGTGCCTACGGCACTAAGAAATCCCCAAAATGAAATTGTTATGTTATTTATTTTCTATTCCTTAGTTTGTAATTCACTTTTGTTTTGTATCTTAATATCTTGAATATCAAGCCCGCCAATAAGTTTATTTATTTGAAGTGAGGGCGATTGAATAAAAATATCATACTTTTTGATTACAGTTTCCTGTCTATTACCAAGTTGCAATGATAGTAACTTAGGATTGTTAATCGAAGATGACATACAACTCATTAAAGAGTCGCTGTTTGCAAACGGTTCAATAAGCAATCCAGAAGCAAATGCAAATAATTGTTTTCCAAAATCGAAACTTAAAAATGTTAAAGAATATTTTAATAGCTTGTTTCTATATAATTCGCTGTTTTTATTATAACATAAGGCATTATAGATTTGGATTAGACAAAACGCTTCGTATTTTTTTATGATAATCAAACATATTACTATTAATTTTATTCCGCAAAGATATATAGAATTTAGCATTTTTCAGACTCCTCGCAAAAAACAGATTTTCGCAGCCTCTTCAATCTGCGAAAATCTGTTTTTTGCGAGCGATTCGGACAGTGAGCGTCGCCGAGCTATGCCGAGATGTGCCTGAAATTGAAACTACCCATTTATCATTTTCCACAAAATATCTTTCAACTGATTTATATGGATTTGTGCAATCGCGGAAATAAAAAGATAGGGAATTTTGAGTTTTTTGACCTCTTTTGTCAGCCCTTTTTCAAGTTCTTTGTCCAACAAATCCGATTTTGTGATGGCTAAAAGGCGTGGTTTGTCCATCAATTCGGGGTTAAACTGGTCAATTTCATTGAGCAGAATCTCGTATTCTTTGGAAATATCTTCGCAATCTGCGGCTACCATAAACAATAACACACTATTTCTCTCGATATGACGCAGAAATTGTGTGCCTAAGCCCTTGCCTTCTGATGCCCCTTCTATGATGCCCGGAATATCTGCCATCACAAAAGATTGGTAGTCTTTATAACGTACAATCCCCAAATTTGGCACTAAGGTCGTGAAAGGATAATCGGCAATTTTGGGTTTTGCTTCACTCAATACAGAAAGCAAAGTGGACTTTCCAGCATTCGGAAAACCCACAAGTCCCACATCTGCCAAGACTTTTAACTCCATAATCACCACTCGCTCACGCGCATCTTCGCCCGGTTGCGCCATATCAGGAGCTTGATGGGTAGCCGTTTTGAAAAAAGTATTTCCTTTGCCTCCTCTGCCGCCTTTGAGCAGCATCAATTCCTGCCCTTCTTCGGTGATTTCGCCAATCATTTCCTGTGTTTCTGCATCTTTTAACATCGTGCCAAGCGGCACATCTAAGAAAATACTTGCGCCATTTTTGCCTTTTTTGTTGTTATCCTGCCCATTTCCCGCATCTTCGGCAGTTATATATTTTCGATATTTCAAATCCAACAAAGTCCAAAGTTGCCGATTTCCGCGCACATAAACGCTGCCGCCTTCGCCGCCATCGCCGCCATTGGGTCCGCCTTTCGGCACAAATTTCTCCCTGCGCCAAGAAACAGCTCCGCTGCCGCCTTTGCCACTTGTAAAATAAATTTTTACGTAATCCACAAAAGGATGTATCGCCATAGTTTTTTGTTTATTTCCCGCAGATGCTCACAGATTTGAGCAAATATCGCAGGTGAGTTTTTATTTTATCTGCGTTATCTGCTATCATCTGCGCAAATCTGCGTGAACCCAACTCAAATATTATTTTCTAAAAAAGTCAAACATATCACTCATCTCAAACGCCTCTTCCGCTAACTCAAAGTTTTGTATATACTCCTTAAAAGACTGCAAAGTATTCAGCCGTTTCATTTGCTGCTCATAGCTATTCACCTCCTCTTCATGTTCCTTTGCTGTAGCCTTCATTTTTTTATCTACGCGCCAAGATTGCGTAGCATGATAGTAGTCGCCATACGGATGCCCATTCCTTTGAGGGTCAAGTGTAGCGAGTTTGTTTTTCAATTGGGCAAGTTGGTCTTTGAGAATTTTGTTATAATACTTCAAAGTTTCGTCCGAAGTATTCGACAAAGCCTCTTCTTTTTCTTGAAAAAGCCTAATTTGCAATTCTAATAAAGCCAAAAAATCGTCATTTGCATAAGCTGCATTTGCTTCTTGCAAAATCGCCGTTTTCTTTTCTCTTTCTGCCTCGTCTTGCTCTTGGTCTGGGTGAAAATTTTTGACCAATTCCAAATAAATTTTCTTACTTGTCTGCGTCAATTTCTTTTCTGCTTCTTTCGTTTTTGCTTCTCGTTCCAATTGTTTGACAGTTTTTTTACGATTTGCCTCTCTTTCTTCCGCTTCTGCCATTTTTTTCTCCTGAATTTCCTTCATTTTTTCTTGCAACAAAGCTGGATTTTCCAACTCTTCGGCAGTAAAATCGGCATCTATCCCAAACATCATGCCCACCATTTGATTAACCGCCCCCATAGAAGCTGCCCTTTCTTCTGCAAAAGAAATGTTATTATATTTGTCATACAAGGGAATCAGCTCTTCATCTTCTGCCTCATGCACAAATATAGACAAGCCTTCTACCATCATCTCTTCAAATTTTTCGTAGAGTTTTTTGGAAAGTTGTTGTACAAAAGGGCTTGAATCTAAGGCAAAAATGAGTTTTTTATGTGCAGCAATAGCTTTTTCCTCCGAAGGTCGAATGATAGATTCGCCTTTGCCCATCAGCCATTGATTTACGTCTTTGAGATGCGCAAAGGACTCTTTCGCCTCTTTAATATTTTTGATATAAGTATTAAAAGCTTTTTGCTCTCTGCTCAAAGCTTTGGTGGCATTTGCTGTTTTTACGATTTGTGGCATTTGTGTGGTTGTATGGTCTCGCAGATTTGAGCAGATGTCGCAGATAAAATAAAACTCATCTGCGTTATCTGCTATCATCTGCGAAAATCTGCGTGAAATTATGAATAGTGGCTCAAAACGGCTTCAATCCTCCCAAAAATAGCTTCAAGTTCTCCTACCCCGTCAATTTCATGAAGTTTATGTTGCGTTTTATAAAACTGGGCAACAGGCAAGGTTTTCGTTATATATTCGTTGAAGCGATTGCGAATAGTGGCTTCCTTGTCATCTGCGCGCCCCGAAGTTTCCCCTCTTTTGACGAGGCGGCTCACCAATTCTTCTTCAGGAACAGTAAGGCTTATCATACAAGAAATGCTTGCGCCTTTTTGCGAAAGCATATCATCTAAGGCTTGTGCTTGCGGAATCGTGCGGGGAAAACCGTCAAAAATAAAGCCTTTAGCCGCCAGATTAGCGTCTATTTTATTGCTAATCATCTGAATAACTACTTCATCAGGCACGAGTTCGCCTCTATCCATTATTTGTTTAGCATATTTGCCCAAGTCCGTTCCGCCCGAAATCTCTGCCCGCAAAATGTCGCCCGTAGAGAGGTGAACTAAGGCATATTTTTCGATAAGTGTCTGAGATTGAGTGCCTTTCCCAGCCCCAGGAGGTCCGAATAACACAATGTTTAGCATAAAAAAATGGGAAATGAAAAATGAAAAATGAAGTTATACATCTGCGACATCTGCTTTCATCTGTGAAAATCTGCGAGACAAAGGTAGGCATTTTTCGCTGCAAAAAAAAAACAGGCACAATTTTTTGAACAAAATTTGGGTACTTGTAGGGTTGCGCACCTTTTAAAGGTACGCCCCCTATTAACCGTAATTAAAAAAAAACGAACAAATAATTTGAATGTTTCCTTTAATTCTCCTATCTTTGTGTGCTATACAATTTGTTATAAGTTACGCCTGAGAAATAAACTAAACAGATAAATTTGTAGTATGGGTAGCGCATGCTTTAGCTTGCGTTACGCAGAAACGGGCAAATTTTGAGATGCACAGGCTAAAGCCTAAGCTACAGGCAACGCAAAATACAGTTAGATATTTAAGAAATAAATATTGGATTATTAAATACTTATCTCAATTCTCAATTTCTTATGGCATTTAGTCAATTTACTTACGAAAAAGTACAAGATGAATTGGGCATAAAAATTCATTTTACCCAATTATTTACAGATATATCTCCCCTTGCTCCTACAAAATGGTTAGTACAAACGCTGGCAATGAATACGAAATTGGCTTTTTTTAGCGAAAAATCTCGTTCAGAAGCCATTATTTTCCCTATATTAGTAGATATTTGGGAACAAAAAAAACAATCCTTTGCCATTTATTCAGGACCCGATTTCGAAGCAGACAAAGAAAAAGGACTCACAGGTGAATGTGATTTTGTATTAGGAAAAGGAGAACAAGGCTTAACCCTAGATAGCCCTCTCTTGTGTATGATAGAGGCAAAAGACCAAGATATGAAAAAAGCGATTCCACAAGGCATTGCCCAGATGGAAGGAGCAAAGATTTTCAATGAAAAACACAATAAAAACATTCCAATTATTTGGGGCTGCGTTACAACAGGAGAGTTATGGCTTTTTATGAAATTGCAGGATAAAAAAGTATTAATTGATACAAAACGCTATTTTATGGGCGAATTGCAGGAAATATTGGGGGTACTTCAACTTATTTTGGCTTCATAGCAAACAAGATTCTTTCAATTCTTTTAGGGCAAAAAAAAGTGCCATAATTTATCGCTAAATTATGACACTTCTTGCGGTCCGGACGGGACTCGAACCCGCGACCTCCGCCGTGACAGGGCGGCATTCTAACCAACTGAACTACCGAACCATTTGTTTTTCAATTGTGCTGCAAAGGTAAGGGCTTTTTATGAGACTGCCAAATATTTTCGCAAAAAAAATCCTATTTTTCACAAAAAAAAAGAAAAAAAATCTTATTTTGTTGGTTTTGAGCGATATATTGGGTAAAAAAAAATCTTTTTCGTACCTTTGAAGGCTTAATACAACATTTATTTTTAGACAATATGGACATTAGCGCAGTTATCGAACAACAATTTAGCAGCATTGAGGCAAAAATAGAAGCCTGTCAAGTAGCGGCTCAAAAATATACCCGCTATACGAATATCGTACAAGGTTTTGTGCTATTTATGGGAATTATAACGCCAATTATTGTGATTTTTCGCAAGTCGGAGCTATTTCCAATCAGTTTTTGGGTGATTTGGTGTACGGTTACTCCGCCTATTACGGCGATCATCAGCTTTTTGGCTACGCACTATGGCATAAAGGAAAAGGCAAATAACTTTGCCAAAATGGAAAAAACATTCGGTTTATTGGTCGAAAAAGGGAAACTGCGCCTTGCGACTGCAAAATCGGAGGAGGATAAAACGAAACTCTATGAGTATATTATCGAAAAAAGGCATAGAATAGAGGAATAGGAAGGCAGAAATATAAGAGAGTGGCTCACTTTTCAAAAGTGAGCCACTCTCTTATAGCATAAAAAATAAAAAACCCATACAAACATCAAAGGATTGCGTAGCAATCTCTTATATGTGCAGATTGTGCCTGATGGGACAACCTCGGTAATCTACTGTTCACTATCCTAAGACAGCAAAAATTGTGAGAACAATTGTAGCCCGCCCTTAGTTATCGGAATCAAGCAGTTTGCGGTTTTCTCTTTGTTAGATTGTACCAATGCTGATGCCTGTATGAGCTATATGTTAGAATTGAAAATGGAGAATTGAAAATTACGAATTTTTCTTATTTCTTCTTTCCTTACTTATCTTCAATCGCGCTGCTAAATTACTACGGATTTTTGAAAAAACAAATTTTTTTCACTTTTTTTCACTTTTTTTTTGCATGAATTCAGAAATCGAGCAATCTCCCCTCAAACAGCTTCGCTTTTCGCGCATTCTTCTGCCTATTTTATTTAGCGTAGGAGTCGCTGCCTATTTGCTTTACTCCGAAAATGCCTACGACAAATTGACGCATTTGCAGATAAAAGGGGCAGTTTGGTCGGTTTTTGCCTTGTGTTTTGGCTGTATGATGCTGCGAGATGCGGCTTATATTTGGCGAATGAAACTCATGGGCGGCGATGAACTAAGTTGGCGTGCGGCTTTTGAGGTTACGCTTTTGTGGGAATTTGCCAATACGGTCATGCCTTCGCTCACAGGTGGCACGCCTTTGATGATTTATTTACTCATCAAAGAAAAACTCAATGCTGGCAAAAGTACTGCCATTATCTTTCTGACCATTTTTTTCGACCAATTATTTTTTACCCTTCTTGTGCCAATTGTCATGTTTTTTATGGGACATACCGCCATTTTTAGTACTTTGGCAGGAACAACAGGAACGGTAACTATGGCATTTTTTTGGAGTATTTATGCGGTTTTGGCAGGATATGTAGGCATTTTGGGGTTTGGGCTTATTGGAAATCCCCAAGTTATTAAACGTTTTTTGATGTGGATTTTTAGGGCAAAATGGCTACGCAAATGGGAACACCTTGGCGAAAAAACGGGAGATGATTTGATAGCTGCTTCCGCAGAATTTAAGGGTAAAGGACTTGGCTATTGGGCAAAACTCTTAGTAAGTACTGCCATTGCCTGGACTGCTCGGTTTTTGGTTCTCAACGGTTTATTAATAGCTTTTTCGCCTATAAGCCTCACATTTGCCCAACATAGCCTTGCTTTTGGACGGCAATCTGCCTTGTATTTGATGATGTTTGCGGCGATTACGCCCGGCGGCTCTGGCATTGCCGAGTTTTTGTTTTCGCAGCTATTGAGTGATATGTGTCCGAACCCACCCGGCGCGGCAGGAATGGCTTTGTTATGGCGTGTGGTAGGGTTTTATCCGTATATGTTGTTGGGAATATGGCTATTGCCGAGATGGATTCATCGGATTTTTAAATGATTTTGTAGCATTTGCTTTACTGCTCCTTATTAATGGGCTATATCTTTCTCTATTTTTTCGAAAAGTTCACATTTTTGATAGGCTTTATTAAGCTGCAATGCCGTTTTTACGGTTTTGATGTCTTTTAGATAGGCATTAAGCTTATTTTTTTCTATGCTGTGAAATTTTTTCTTTTGAGCTTCGATAACAGGGTAACATATTTGTTCTAACAATTTTGTTGTATTGTCAAAAACATTGTGTCCACGCAAAAAAAGGTAGCTATTTTGGGAAAATAATCCCAAATATTCAAAAGTTGTTTCAAGTTCCTGTATCTCTGATTCTGCAATGGTAGATATGGCTTTTATTTCTTGGTATTTTTGTATTACATTTTTTTCAATATTTGCTAAAATAGTAGCCCCATTATTGTGTATTTTGGGGTGTTGTGGCAAATCTATACAAAAATAAAAGGCAGAAATAGGGAAATTCTTACTATTATGATTTATTTTATCATACAAATGATACAAAAATAAAGGATATACAATTTCTGAATATTTCTCAAAAAAATCAACAAAATCAAAGTCTAATTCGTCAGACAGACAGATTTCGCTGCATACAGTTCGTAG
>JAYUZN010000396.1:0-10016 GCA_043751755.1 Bacteroidota bacterium
CAATATAGTAAAAGAAGACATCTAAGCCACGCTTTTTCTTTCTTAGTTTTCTTTGTGCCTTAGGGGTAAATTGTGATTTTATTCTTTTCGTGTTCCTAACCCCCTCTTTCGGATTCACTTCAAAAATATATCTATAGCAACTTTTTGATACCCATTACAACTTCTGTCCATGCTTCGTCTTCGCTCCCCCATTCTTTTTTGTCTGTAATAGGCACTCCTTTTCGCGGAAATGCGTTTAATTTTGCAATAGGTAAGTTAGTCCAATCACAAGGTCTTAGAATAATAGGGATTACAACAGCTTCTTTATTCTGATGTCTTTTTAAAGCAAGAGGCATTTCTTTCTCCCAGATAAAAGTGGTAGCTATCAGTTTTGAGCTGATTAAAAATACAATGATATCTGCTTCTTGAAGATTTTTAATAATGGTTTCCTCCCTTATTTCTCCCCCACGTAAGTCATTGTCGTCCCATGTTATCGCTTTTCCTAATCTCTTCAAAGGAGAAATAGCTTCTTTAAACGCGTTTAGATATTCAATATCTTCTGATGAATAAGATATAAAAATTCGTTTGATATTCGGACTATCTGATGAAACTAATGAACGACTTATTTCCTCATCAAAGTTAAAATGTTGAATAAGTTCAACAATTTTTATATCGTCCGTAGAAATAGGACATTCAATCGTATCTTTTTTAGTGGGATTGACTTTATGTGTATTTAATCTGTTCAATAAGTTGGGGACTTCATGAAAATGGGGTTTTTCTGCGTTTTTACAGGTATCACATTTGCAAGCCACCAGTTGCTTTACTTCTAAATTTGTATAAAATTGGTTCAAATTTTTGATTTCTTCTATCAGCCATAACATTGTTCCATACTTTTTACTATCTTTTCCATTCACTTGTAAATGAATTGTTTTTTCAATTCGATTTTCGTATATTAATAATTCTACGCCTTCCATTTTTTGAAATACTCCATGTCGCCACATAATGCTGTCTGTTTGAAACTTTTGGTGGTTCCTAATGATAAACTTTGTCATCAACCCATTTGGCAAAAAGGCATATTTGTATTGGAAATGTAAACTATTTGAAAAGAGCAGGGTTATTTCCGGTTGTGAAGGCGAAAGTAAATGAGGCGTTAAATAATCGCCATATTCTGAAGTTTCAAAACATATTCCGTATTTTTCTAATAATTTTAACATCATAGCATGTTTATTCTCAGGATAAATATTTTTGTCCCATAACCTGATTAAATCATCATAGGTAAATTTTCCATGTTGATTCGTTATTGTTAAATCATCTATTATTGTGTATATCGCATCTGTAAGCCATTTAGAATTAAGAATAAGGGTATCTTTTAACAAAGGGATTTTGTTAAAATGTATCATAGTGCCTAAGTCATGTAGGTAGCTGCTTAAGACATCGGATTCTTCTTTTTTTAAGCCATGTTTTTGACATCTTTGGTAATAGTCTTCTACAGATAGGTAATCATTGCTCTTCCCTTCTCCTTCTAATTGATCGCGTAAATGTTTCCAAGTAAAAGGGAGTTTATCATTTACATGCGCAAGTTCAGTTAAAGCTCTTTTTACTTCAAAGCGCAAGGCATCTACTCCCACATTTTCTATACAGCTAACTTTATGAAAATTAAGAATATTAGGAAAACGCTTTTTTAACCCTGCTTCATCAATAGACTTTATTCGTTCATCACATTTATTCATCACTAAAATAACAGGGCTACTATTACTCATCGTCTTGATGAGATTCAACCAATCATCAAACTGAAAATCATCTTCTTCTCTTGCGTCCCATACCACCAAATATACAGAACGTTGTGTGAGGAAAAATTGATGAGGGGATAAGTAGTGCGATTGCCCCCCAAAATCCCAGATACGAGCTTCAAATTCTCCATTATTAGCCATTTTAAATGTCCATTCAGAAATATCTATTCCCCTTGTACTCACTTCCGCTGTTTCTCCTACTTGAAAATCTTCTGATTTTAGTTTTTTTATCAAACTCGTCTTGCCCACTCCGCCCCGCCCTACTAACATGAGTTTTGCGGCATTGAATGAAACTTTTACGCCATTTTCGATGGCATCAAAATACGCTTTTATTGCCAAAAAACCCTTACCAAGTAATTCTAAGGGGATATTCTCAATAGGATTCTGCCTTAATTCCAATCCTAAAAAAAGATCAATATTCCTTGTTTCCACAAAATTGCATAGCCTTATTTCAGCAGGGATTATTTTAATTTTATTTTGGAATAAACATAAATGCCTAAGGGATTGTATTTTCAAACATTTTGAGGGAAAAGAAGATAGTTGATTACTTCCCATATCTAAGGTTTCAAGCTCCGTCAAACTGTAAATAGAATCAGGAGGAGCTGACAAATTACAGCCCCATATACTTAAGTTTTTTAGTTTTTTAAATTGAGAAAAGTCTATTTTTTCTATTACTTCCGATAATGTGCCTGCTAAATCAAGTGCTTCAATCTGTTTAAAATTATATAGTTCTGAGATATTAAAAGTATTGCCATTCCTAATCATCATTGGAAAATCGACTTGGTTATTTTTTATGCGTAATTTGTCGTTAGCATTAATAGATAGGAAGGTCAAATTTTGAAGGTTTGCCATTTCCTTTGGCACATTTTGGATAGCTTTTGGTCCTATACATAAGTATCTCAAAGACCTTAATTCGATTATCTCTTTCGGAAATACAGAGAAATCATTTTTGCTAAGGTCTAATAATTCCAAATTGTTAAGCTGCGTAATCCCTTCTGGCAATTTTTCCAAATTGCAGTTAATCAAAAAAAGGTATTTTAGGGTACTATGATTTGATAAGGGCGTATTTAGACTCTCTGCCAAAGCCTCGTAAGAAGCATTGGTAATTTCCAGATGAGTTAATGAACTTATCATTAAACTATCTCTTATTTGATAGGCTAAAGGGTTATTTAAGACGATTTCGCTTGATTGATTTTCTGTAGACTGCAAAATATAATCATTAATGTCTATTTCATCGTCGTCAAAGGTTACTGACATATAGCTAATAATTTATTGGTGGTATTATGTGAAAATCTATATATTATATGGAATGAAAAATAAATAACTTAACGATTCAGTTATAGCAGTCATTTTGAGCATTTCTTAGTGCCGTAGGCACGAAATATTTATAGAAAATGGAATTTCCCCCCCCCATTTATCGCATTTTTCGTGCAAGCACGAAAAACAAGAGGGGGGAGGGGCATGTTTTTTTTCTATAAATATAGCGTCCCTACGGGACTATAAAACTGTCAAGTTATTTAATTTTCATTCCTAAGTATTAGGAACTACGGAAAAGTATATATAATTGAAAATGGCTTGTTTGTATTCAAGCCTTTAGGCTTGAGTATCCCAAAAGTGCAAGCACTTTTGGGCGAGGGTAGGTACATACATGGCGCACCATGTACCTACCCCTGGAACGCATCAAAGATACGTTTTCGTTCCTTCCTTCTCCGATAAATCGCTATCAAAAAGCCAGCCGTCAGCACAAAAGTCCCAAGCCAAAGCAAATTTATCGCAGGTTTTTCGATTGCTTTTAGTACAATCCAGTCCTTTCCAGCCGCTTGCTGCTCTACTTGTAGCTGAATAACGCCTTCTTTCGGATTCACATTGACAAACGCAAAGGTAAGCCCAAGTTCAGGCACTTTTGCCTCTATCATTCCCGGACGGCGCGCATTGTCTATCGTATAAACAGGTTTTGCTTCATATTGAAGGCTGTCCATTTTGATAGATAACATGGCAGCAACAGCCAAACTCAAATCTTTGGTTTCTTCTTTATTGGAAAGGTCTTGCAAGCCTGTGAGGGTTACTTCTATTTTTCCAATAAAAAATTTATCGCCTACTTTTGCCTTAAAATCGTGATATTTCGGCTCAACTTCTGCCTCTTTTGGGTCGGGCATACTGCTCACGAAGGCGTAAATGTCTCTCTCTGCAAAGATTTTGCGTGAAGGATGTGAGAGCAAACCGCCCATTTCTTGGTTCACTTCGGATTCGGGATACAGTCGGAATTTTTTGCTACTATCTGTTATAGACGTAAATTCTACCTGAAAAATCGTGCGATTGTTGATGAGTTTGGGCTTCAAATATTGAAGATTTTTATTCATAAATTCCCGTACATATTCCATATTTATGTCCTCACTCGAATTGCTCAAGGCATGAACAGGCGTTTCAGAAGTTCCTTTTTTCTTGGCAAAAATAGCTTTTGGAAGTTCCTGCGCAAAGGTTTCGCCTGTCGCATCTGCGAATTTTATTTTTACGACATTCGGATTATTTTCAAGAACTGTTATTGCTTGCAAAGGAGCTTTTGCCTCTTTTTTGCCCAAATACTTCACAAAATAGCCCGGAATCTGCCTTGTAATGCCCACAGGCAGTAGAATATTGTCGTTTTGGTCATCTCCCTTAAAGCCTTTTAGCTCTTCGGGCGTGAGATTTTTGGACACAACAGCATCAAATCCTGAGGAAAATAACATACCTATCAGCATCAATGAAAAGCCAATATGCGCCACCGTTCCGCCCATGACTTTCAAGCCTTTTGTATTTTTGCGCAGCATAGCCACCAGCAAATCCCCGTTTGCAGCAATGGCAAAAAGGGAGGTAAATAACAGGATTTCGTCTGCAAACGCCAAGAAAATATAAGAAATATAATTGGCAATTCCCCCTTCTGCCCAAGTATCCGAAAAACTTTGATGGTAGGAAAAAGGCATCTGTTTGTAGGTTAGGAAAATAATAACGGCACTTCCACATACAGCAGCTATCACAAAAGGGCGAAACAAGGCATCAGAAAGTTTCTTTTTTTCTGCCATTTTCCACCACAAAAACTGCCCAATTCCTGACAAAACGCCAAATAAAATGGCAAACCAAACATTCCATTTATAATAAAAAAGCTGCAATTTGACGGGAGGGGCGATATGTGTGCCAAAAATCTTGTTGAAAACGGGCAAAGACGTGGAAAAACAGATTTCTGCCCCTGCAAAAACGAATATCAAAGTCCCCAAAAACAGGAAAAATTCCGCAGTCCAAAGGCTACTTTCTTCGTCTTTTGTAGGAATTTCTTTCCACCTAATCGCAAATAGCAAAAAGACAGGAATGAGGTAGGCAAAAACCAAGACGAGTAACTGCCCTGACAAGCCCAAATCCGTAAAAGTATGCACAGAAGTTTCGCCCAAAATGCCACTTCTTGTCAAAAATGTGCTATACAAAACCAACAGGAAAGTGCTGGAAATGAGTATCATAGAGAATTTGAGGTAGCTTTTATTTTTCTGATACATGAGCAAGCCATGCAAAGAAGCTACGCCTGTGAGCCAAGGCACTAAGGAAGCATTTTCGACAGGGTCCCAGTTCCAATAGCCGCCAAAATTGAGGGTTTCATACGCCCAATAACCGCCCATAATGATGCCAATTCCCAAAATCATGACTGAAAATAAGAGCCAAGTACGGGCAGGCGCAATCCAAGCGTCATATTTGCCCTTTATAAGCCCTGCAACCATAAAAGCAAAAGGCACAATCGTAGAGGCAAAACCCAAAAACAAGGTTGGCGGGTGAATGACCATCCAATAATTTTGGAGCAAAGCATTCAAACCACTGCCATTTGTCGGCACAAAATTGGGTTCTGTTTGGAAAATCGGGGCATTTGCCATCGCATAACGCAGCTGCATAAAAGGCGTACTACCGATTTTCCAGCTACTATTTTCTACCAAAGAAATCACAACTGCCAAAGCTGCTAACATTGCCCCTGCAAAAATTTCGGGATATTGTTGTTGAGCGATATTTTTCCTTAGAAAATAAATATAAAATATAATATAGCCTATAACTGACAACACAAACAGGCTAAAAATGGCATTTGTGCCAGAACTTATCGCTTTTTGGAAAGACCAAATATCCCCAAAACCTGTTTGATTTCGCAAAATAAGCAGCAAAACAAGCACAGGCAATATAAGCGAAGCTATATGAAAATTGCCTTGAAAAGAGAGCTTTTTTAAGTCTGATTTATTGTTAATCAAAGGTTTAGCAAAAACAGCAGCAGGAATCAACAAAGCTAATACATAAAAGCCTTTTACCCATATTTCGCCAAAATACGCCCCCAAAATCATGGTACATAGCACCATTTGAATAGAGGCAATCACCGCCATCACAAGGTTTCGCCACTCACTTTTATTTCTCAATAAAATACCGCCCAGAACAGCGTGCCAAAACGTCCATAAGAGGAAACTGCCTTCCTGTCCTTCCCAAAAACAGGAAATCATATAGTAAACGGGCAACTCGTTTGAGGAGTGCGACCAGACATAATGATAGCGGTAATCATGGGTGTAAATCATGTAAAACAGCGTGGCAATAATGCCCAAAATGGAGGCAATATGTGTGGCAAAGCTGCCTACTCCTAACTTTTCCCAAGCCGATTTTTCGGGGGAAAGGCTGTTTTTTTCGGCAAAAGCAAAGCTAATCGTAGCAGTTGTGGCACTTGCCATCGCTAATGCGGTGAACATTTCGCCTATATTTCCTGTGGTCATAATTCGTTTTTTTTGCGCAGATTTCCGCAGATTTAACCGCAGAGTCTCGCAAATGGGATATATTTATTTTTTCTAAATCTGTGTGAATCTGCGCCCCTCATCTGCGAAAATCTGCGTGAGATTATTTTCTATAAAAATCAATAATATGCTGAAAGACTGCCAAAATTTCGCCAATTTCATTGAAATAATAACGTCTTTTATCAATAATTAAGTGTTCGTTGAGGCGCAAAAAAAGCCATTCATTGCCTGTTGTAACACAACCGTAAATAGCCTCTATGGGTTCGCCGTTTTTTTGGTTAAATAGCTTTGCCCCCAACATTTGCGCAGCACACTGGGCAACGCCTATTTCCACATCATTTTTTTTTGCCTCTACCACTTGAATAATGGGGCAATTAATGTCAAAACTGCCTGTATCTTTTGCCAAAATAAAATCACATTCCCCCCGCAAACCTTGTGAATCGTCTGCATGTAGATTTTCGCCCGAATAAATGGTAAAAAACTTGTCATTTCTATTGCGCAACTCGGTCAAAAAGGGGGCAACAATCCATTCAGACTTGGCTTTTTCACTTCTTAGAGGCAGTTCTGCTGCCATAGCCAAACATTGTTTGAGCCACTCACTCATTTCCAAAGGCGGCATACTTTCAAACAAAGGCTGCTGAAAGTTGTGAATCCCAAATTTGGCATGAAGGTCTGCTAAGGTAAAGTCGATGTATGCCATATTATTACTTTGTTAAAACAGATATTTTATAAAACTATTTTTTCATTTCTGCCTGAATCTGCTGCACAAACTCAACACTTACCTCAAAATCTTCTGCTATTTCGGCTATGCCAAGCTTGCCCCTTTTGAGGGCTTTTTTGATTCCTTCTACTACGAAACCGCCTTTCACTTCTTCTAGAACTTCGCCTTTCACTTCTTCTCGAACTTCGCCTTTCAGTTTTTCTGTTAAATACTGTGTTAAATCCCTTGTCAAATCTCTTGTTAAATCCCTTGTTAAATCCCTTGTTAAGTCCCTTGTTAAGTCTTTTGTTAAGTCTTTTGTTAAATCCATTGTCAAATCCCTTGTTATATCTTCTGTTAAGCCATTTATATAGCGTTTTACGTTTTCAATATGCTTATCTTCACTCACAATATAGGTCAAATCATTGACATCTAAAGCCTTTTGCAAAATAATCTTCATCATATCTCTAAAAACAACTTCTTCTTTGAAGGGTTCAAAATCCGTAGCATCATTCTGTTTATTTCTCGTTTTTTCGGCAAAAGCAAACCATCTTTTATACTTTGTTAGCTTGGTATCTTTGACAATATTGTGCTGAAACATAAAAATAAGGCGATTTTTTTGGAGAAAAAGGAGGTCTTTATGCCTGTTTTCTAAGGTTTCAAGCACAATTCCATGCGCTTTGATGAGTTCGTCCAAATCTTTTTTTTCCCAAAGGTCTTTATCATTTAAAAAAGTAAGAGCCGTTTCGGGAGCCGTTGTGTAAGCCACATAGTTCTCGGTAAACTCAAGAGAATCTGCCACCATCCATACCAAAGTCAAAACAGGCTCTACAAGACGATAGTCAAGGTTTTGCGCACGGTCTTCTTGAGCGGCAAGATACACCGCTTTTTCGGGCAAATCTTCTAATTGCAAAGCGGTAGAAGCACAATGATACAAATAAAAACGTTTTACAACATCTGGCTTATACCATTGCTGCATGTCTATGATTATATAAACTCCTGCAATTTTGCAACGAAAATCCACCTCTATTTTCATGGAACTATTCGTCAAGAGGTGCGTTCGCTCAAGCAAGGTTATTTCTTCTATCTCTACGTCCAAAAAATCTTCTATAAATGCCTTCGCAATGTGTGTATGCGAAAACACTTTTTTGAAGAAACGGTCGTAATTTAAGGGAGCTAAATACATATTTGTCTTATTTTGCCACAAAAATACGAAAAAAAAAACACTGCCCTTAAAAAAATGGCAGCTACGGTGTAATCCTTACTTTTTTGTATGGCTTACCATCCATTGTACGCCATATTTGTCGGCACAACTGCCATAATACGCGCCTACTCCATTTCCCCCAATTCCAACCATCTCAAGCCCTTTTCATCCAAGTCATCATTCAACTCCTCTATGCGTTTCGAGGCAAACATCAGCTTTTCATACTCCGCAATGCCTTCATTTAACAACAAACTTAGGCTTAATTTCTCTTTTTCCATCTCATCTATTGCTACAGAAAGCCGCTCAAATTCCTGATTTTCTTTGAAAGAACGGCGTTTTTTGGCGACATTTTTTTTGCTTTCTCCTTGCGAAACAGAAGCCTGCTTTTCCGATTCTGCCTGTTTTCTTGCCATTTTTTCTGCCTCCTCTTTGTCCTGTTTCCATTCTCGATACTCTGTATAATTGCCCGGAAAATCCCGAATTTCGCCCTCTCCTTCAAAGACAAATAAATGCTCCACCAATTTGTCCATAAAATAACGGTCATGAGAAACCAAGACCAAAGTTCCCCCAAAGTTCTCCAAAAACTCCTCCAAAATATTGAGCGTCCCAATATCCAAATCATTTGTAGGCTCGTCCAGAATGAGGAAATTTGGGTTTTTTATAAGGGTTTTGAGCAACTGCAAACGTCTGCGCTCGCCTCCACTCAAATTTTCGACATACGTAAATTGTATATTCGGTGGAAATAAAAACATCTGCAAAAACTGCGAAGCCGTAATTTTTTCGCCATTTGCCAATTCCACCACTTCTGCGATGTCTTTTGCAATCTCAATTACCCGTTTTTGTGGGTTCAAATCCACTTCCTCCTGACGATAATAGCCCACAACAGCAGTTTCGCCCATGTCTATAACGCCTGTATCGGGTAAAAGTTGCCCTGTAAGCATATTCAAAAAAGTGGTTTTTCCTACCCCATTTTTGCCCACAATGCCCACTTTTTCGCCTTTTTGAAAATTGTGCGAAAACTTGTTTACCAATAATTTATCGTCAAAACGCTTGGTTATATTTTTGGCATGAATTGTTTTTCCGCCCAAACGAGTCGTTTTCATTTGCAAATCCACTTTTCCGTCCGAAGCCTGCCTTTGCGCCTTTTGCTTCACCTCCTCAAAGGCATTTATGCGATATTGCGCCTTTGTGGTACGAGCTTTCGGCTGTCTGCGCATCCATTCCAACTCCTTTTTCAGGAGTTGTCGCGCCTTTTCAATCTCCACATCGCGCATCATTTCGCGTGCCGCTTTTTTCTCCAAAAAATACGCATAATTCCCTTTATAACGATATACTTCCCCTTTGTCAAGTTCTACGATTTGATTGCTTACTTTGTCCAAAAAATACCTATCATGGCTGACCAAAAACAAGGTTTTGAACTTGCTATCTATCAGGTTTTCAAGCCATTCCACCGTTTCTAAATCCAAATGATTGGTAGGCTCATCCAGAATGAGAATGTCAGGAGCTTCAATCAACACCTTTGCCATAGCCACCCTTTTTCTTTGCCCACCCGACAAAAAACG
>JAYUZN010000397.1:0-1646 GCA_043751755.1 Bacteroidota bacterium
GGGGAGTATCTGATTGCCCATGTCGTCATAGACGTTGCTTGTGCCTATGGGATATACGCCTAAGCCGTTGGGGTCGGGGTGCATACCTGCATAGAACAGGAGGCGCAGGCTGTAGGCTTCGTGTACTTCGTATATCTCGCTGTTGCCGATTTGCTGCGCAATGGGGATAATGCCCGATTGGTAGGTGACGGGAACAGAGGGGCTTATTCCGTCATAATGCGCATGATGGAGGGGCAGGTTTTTTTGTGTGTCCAGCGTGCCACATTCTGCCTTTTTTTCTAATCCGCCCTTTCCTTTTATATACGTAGGGGCAGAAGGGATTTCGGTGAATGCCCCTGCGCCCTTGATGCTGGCTCGGTAGGTATCTGAAAAAAAACGGATGTCGCCCGGTGCATCTGTGGCGGGAAAAGCAGAAACTTCATCAGGCTTTATACGCTCTGTTATAACTAAATCTTTGAAAAAGTCTTGTTGTGCGTCTGTGTCGTCTGGGGTAAGCGAAAACTTAATGCCTTTGTTGGAGAGGTTTTCGTTTTG
This sequence comes from Bacteroidota bacterium, assembly GCA_043751755.1. Lineage (GTDB taxonomy): Bacteria > Bacteroidota > Bacteroidia > J057 > J057 > JAAFHL01. The sequence continues at coordinate 535 of JAYUZN010000397.1, forward strand.
CGAAATGGATATATTGGTATCGTAAATAAGCCTAAATTCTTCGGCGGAAGCCATCATTTCCGCCTTGCTATCTATACGGATTTCCTTTTCTTTGGCGGAAATATGGATAGATAGGTTAAACATATTTGCCAAAGCTGAAAGAAAATCTGCAATGCTTATGTCGGGCAAATGGTTAGCAAGGTCAATATCCGCATTGGTTTTGCACATAGGGAAATCTACGCCCCACACGCCTAGACTGTCTAATGTGGCAGTATTGTAGATACATAATTTTTTTATCCCTTTATCACTGCACCAGTCTCCCGCAAGCCTATATCCTCCCAAAAAAAAGGCTATGTATTTGATTACGGGAACCACAAAAGGGTAAGGCACGAAGGTAGAAGGTTTGGGCATCGGAAGGTCATTGTAGGCTGGAGATACGCCATCTACAGCAACTTGATTGCCTGGTACAGGGTCAAAATACGATTGTTTTTTGTAATCCCAAAAATTAACCACTCCTCCGTAAGTATGCGGGGGATTATAACCGCTATTGATTATGTCATTTCCTTCATAGAATCTTTCGTTTTTGCAGGGGAAAAACACATAATCGCTGCTATCTGCGGTGGCATCTACGAGGGCGTTGGCATGTTCGTACATCTCTGCATACAAAGTAGGTACTATGCTGCGCACTCCTCCCAAGGGGATTTTGCGGATACTCGTATCAAGCAGCGCAACATCAAATTCATAGCTCAGGATAAAGCAAGAAGCCCGTTCTTGATTGAGGCTGCTGATATTCAACGTGCCTTGCACAAGTTGTATGCCATTGAAAGAGATAATGCATGGATAGGGCTGGAAGTCTGTATGGATGTCCAACAAATCTAAGAAGCCCAATAACCTGCGGTTCTGTGGGGTCATGGGGAATTCTACAGGGTAGGAATAGCCCGTTTCTGCGATACTTTGTTTGAAAAGCGGCGAAACAAATTCAAAGCTAATGGCGGTGGAGGCTTGCAAGTCTAAATAGCCTTTGCCTGTGATTTCTATTTTTATCATTGTGCCAGGTATTTGTTGGTTTCAAATAGATACTCAAATTCAAATTCTAAGGCGTATAGCTGCTCATCTTGTTTGTACAGCTGAAA
>JAYUZN010000398.1:0-11985 GCA_043751755.1 Bacteroidota bacterium
TTTCGACTTTCCAAGTCTTTAAGACTTGGAAAGTCGAAAAATAAAAAAACCCTTTTACATCTCTATATGCTGCATCTCTGGTGGCGGCGGCGGATTGAACAACTCATCAAATTCCTGCGCAATTTCTGCCTTGCGTTTTGGGTCAGGAGAAAGCAGAATTGCCCGTTGAGCATCAAATTTTGCATCATCTAACAAGCCATAAGCTCTTGTAAAATAGGCAAGATAATACCAAATCTCCCCATTTTCTGAATTGGCATGAACAGCGTCATATAACAAACGATAGCCGTCTTCATTTTGCTTTTTGCGCTTATAAATCTCTGCCAATTCTGCCGTAACTATTTGATTTAGTACATTTTGTTTAAAGAGTTTTGTCAATAAAATCGTAGCCTTTGCTGTATCTTTTTGGGCTAACAAGAGCTTTGATTCCCACGTTTCTGTTTCGTATTTATAAGTCGTATCTTTTCTACTTTTGAGGGAAGAAATGAGTTTTTGTGCTTCTGCATTTTTGTTAAAATCTATATATACTTTTGCCATTTCAAGCTGTGCTGCGGCATCATTCGGAAAACGTTTGAGCAAATACTCGCCATTTGGAATCGCTTCTGCATTGTGATAACGGCGATAAATTTTGAGCATCTCAATATAAGGTGCGCTATCCGCAGAATCTTTGTCTATAACTTTGCGAAAAGCCGTAAGCGCATGTCCATACTTGCCTGAAGAATCGGCATAAATCCCTATCCGCATCAACTCATTTTTGGTAATTTTCTTAAAATCCCATTCCGACAAAGCCGCCATTTCCAAGCCTTTTGACTGATTGAGGAGGGCTAATTCCTTGCGCAGCCAATCTGTGTTATATTTGGCAACATTATAGCCCCTCAAAGTCGTGAGATGATAAAAAGCCGAATCTGTCTGCCCCATATCTGCCTCCACAAGTGCCTGAAAATACAAGCCTGCCGTATCCCCATTTTCAAACATATTGTGAAAATAGTATTTTGCCATTTCGGGAACGCCTCGTTTATAATAGGCTAAACCCATTGTGTAATTTGCCTTGCCCGCAAATTGTGGAATCACCTTTGTAATAAAATCCATTTTGCTTGCCGCTTTTGCAATCGAATCTTGCAAAGCCCATTGATACGCTGACAATAATTGTATTTCTAACAATTCCTCATCTTCCGATTGTTGAAACAAATCAAACCATTTTGCAGCCTCTTTATTTGCCTGTTTTTTCATCAAATAAAAGGCATAATTGTTCTGCAAATAAAAATCTCGCTGCGGATTTGGGGAAATATTGGGAATGTTAGAAACTACCGTGTCCTTCAAAAAGTGCCAAATTCCATTAATAATCGCTGCGTCAGAAGCAGTTGAAACCTGCAAAGAAGCCTGCGTAAAAGCCTTTCCTTCTTTGCGAAGTTTATTGTTCCAATAGATTTCTGCCAGATTTGCATAGACCGAAGAGAGGCTTTTATCGATTGTTAAAGCCTTTTTTAAATAAATAATCGCAGAATCTTTTTTGCCTTCTGCCAAATATAACATACCTAAATTATTGGAAATATGCCCATCAGGATTTTTGAGTAAGGCATTTTGCCAAAAACCTTTTGCATCTCCCAAAGGCACGCCGTTATTGTCTGTTATTGTCATCAAATTTCCTGCGACTAATTGCGCTGCGGGAAACTTGTAATATTGCGTAGCATTTGTATAATACGTAGCAGCCTCTCTAAATTTGCCATTTGTTACTTGAATAGCTGCCATGTTGTAAGCTGCTTTTGCCTGATATTTTACTCCTCCCAAATAGCCCTTAAAATAGCCCAAATCCACAGGTTTTCCATTTAATGCAATGTCATAATAGGTTTCTGCCGTTTTTATATCTCCTTTTACAAAATAATAATCGGCTTGTTGCACAAAATAGCTATTTATCCAAATCTTTATAGATTGCCAATGATCATTCCCTTCTACGACTACTAAACCAATTACGCCCATAATCCACAGGGCAGAAAAGGTATAATTTCCACTTTGTCCAATCAAATAATACAGGTTTATTTTCTTTTCTAACAATCCCATAAACTCCATAGAAAGATAGATTAAATGCCCAATTCCAATAAAAAAGAAGAAGGTAATGGCAAGTTTTTCGGTGATTTCTATGAAATAGGTATCGCTACAAGCCGCCATCAAAAAGACAAAACTCAAGGCAATTAAAGCCCAAGCAGCTAAGAGAAAGGTAAAAACATTGACAGAGGAGAACATTTTTTTGACCGCATTGAATTGGTTTTGGGACAAAAAAATCATCATAATTGCACTTATAATAACTAAGTGCATAGGGCGAATACCTACATTTTTGAGTCCTGTATGCAAATCCATAGCTCCTGCTAATAACAAAGCTTCCCATATAAATAGCCCTGCAATTATCAAGAAAATTTGATTGCGAGAACGCCTTTTTTCGGGATTTCTGTGATTCGTTGCTGCAAAAACGACCAAGTTTGTGGGTTCTTTTCCAATAAAAAAGAGAAATAACAAGGTCAAAAACATCAAATAAGCATAGCTTGAACTTGTCATTTTGTGCAACTCTGTCCAGTCATGTTTGAGCCAAACATAGCCAAATATGCCCAATAACAATCCAAAAAAGGTCATAAAACGATAAGGAATCGGGAATTTCAAAGGGTTTCTTTGAAACATATAGCCGATTCCCAAAAACACAAGCCCTGTAACAGACAAGGCAATATGATAGGGGTCTTTTGCGGTAAAATAGGTGGTTACGTCCGAAAAACCCAAAAACAAGCCAAACAATCCAAAGAAAAATAAATACCAACGAGAACGTATCAACGTAGCTGCGGACAAGACTAATGCCCACGCAGAGAGTTGCAAAAACCAGAAGAAAATCGTGGGAAAAGGCTTGGCATACAGCGGCAAAGCACTGTAATTGACGGTTTGATGATAGGCGGTCGTAGTCATATCAAAGCTGCGATAATGGGCTTCGACCTGCGCAATAGACAGCTCGCCTCCGCCTGTATCAGCGATTTCACTAAACTTCAAAGTCCAGTAAAAGGGATTGTGATACGCAAATAACAATGCAACTGCTGCTATGAGCAGAAGTGCCATTATATATAAGAATAGTCGCTTGCTTCCCGATGCAAACTGAAAATAGAAGAAATTGAGGGGGACGAACGGCAATTTGTTTAAATCCATATTTTGAGCGGAAAATGTGGGTTGTTTCTCGCAGATTGAACCGCAGATTTTCGCAGATTAAGAATCATTTGCGAAAATCTGCGTCCTCCTTTGCGAAAATCTGCGAGACAAAGGTAGCAATTATTTTATCCCGATAAAATGCAAAAAAAAATACCTGCCTTTTTTCAAAGACAGGCATAATAAAACACACAAGTCTATAAGCCGGATTCTGTAAACGGTTGCCCGTTCCTTTATCATTTATCTGGGCTAACAGTCGCCTGTTAGCTCATGCAACCTACCCTCTGACTCGGACGAGCAGCCCTTATTTGAAGCCGAGACTTCAACGTGTCAGTTTATTTGGTCTTGCAGCTTCTGAGGTTTACCTTGCTGCCGCATCACTGACGGCACAGGTAGGCTCTTACCCTACCGTTTCACCCTTACCATCTGGGCTTTCACCCCGATTCGGCGGTTTGCTTTCTGTTGCACTTGCTATCCTTGAAGAAAATGAAAAATGAGAAATGAAAATGAAGAAATAAGTATCTCTATTTTTCATTTTTTAACTTTCATTTTTAATTTCCCCCAAGTTCTTCCCGTTAGGAAGCAGAATGCTCTATGCTGTCCGGACTTTCCTCCGCTACAAGTAGCGGCGATAAAGCGACTTATGTGTTATGTTTTGGCAGAAATGAGCGGCAAAGTAAGCGAAAATTGCGGACAAATGCAAGAGAATTGCAGATTTTAGCCTATCTTTGTGTTTCTAAAAAACAAAAAATGGACAATATTCCCAAATTTCACGAATTACGGGCTGATAAAGTGCTAAATGCTTTTTCTATTGTAAAGAAAAAGCATTGCGAGCATCTCAATCATTGGCTCACTTATAGCGAAAATCTCACAGAAACAGAACTTTCCATTTTGGAAATCGCTTTGCAACGCTATGATGAATTAGGAGACGGCTGGAATGAAGAAGAACTAAAAATGCACTTTATTAGCTTGGTGTTTGCCGTAGCAAATGTAAATATTGCCAAAACCTGCAAAACTTTTTATGAACGCCCTTTGACAGGCATTGTACAAGGGCGGCAGCTGAATGTTATTTGTGATTGTATGGTGGCACAACCCGATTTTGCAGGTTTGCCTACAATGCCTTATTTCTTTTTGCAAGAATACAAGCAGGCGCAACGTTTTGGAAAGAGTGCCCCCGAAGGGCAGATGCTTGCCGCTATGTTAATTGCGCAGGAAAAACATCAAAATGGCAAGCCGCTTTATGGCTCGTTTATTATTGAAAGGCATTGGTATTTTACCACTTTGCAACAAAATGAGTACTGCGTAAGCAAGGCTTATGATGCGACTGTTAAAGAGAAATTGTTGGAAATAACCTGCATTTTGCGGCAGCTGAAACGGATTATTCAACAGCATATCGCAACAAAGTAGGCAGCGCGAAATCTCAACTCACACACTTACCCCATGCTCCCGCAACGCCTCATTCAAAGACGTTTTTTTGTCTGTAGATGCCGAGCGTTTGCCGATAATCAAGGCGCAAGGTACGTTATAAATACCCGAAGGAAATTGCTTTGGATAAGTTCCGGGAATCACTACGCTTCTTTCTGGTACAAAGCCTTTATATTCAACAGGTTCTGCGCCCGAAACGTCTATAATTTTGGTGGAAGCTGTGATGACTACATTTGCGCCCAAAACGGCTTCTTTGCCAATATGTACGCCTTCAACTACTATCGCACGACTGCCGATAAAGCAGTTGTCTTCGATAATGACAGGGGCTGCTTGTACGGGTTCTAACACGCCGCCTATGCCTACGCCGCCACTTAGATGTACATTTTTGCCGATTTGTGCGCAAGAGCCTACGGTTGCCCAAGTGTCTATCATCGTGCCGCTATCTACATAAGCCCCGATATTTGTGTAAGAAGGCATCAAAATTGTGCCACTTGCCAAGTACGCGCCATATCTTGCCACAGCAGGCGGCACAACTCTTACGCCCAATTCTTTATAGCCTTTTTTCAACGGAATTTTGTCGTGATATTCGTAAATTCCCATTTCTAACACTTCCATTTGTTGAATGGGAAAGTAGAGAATAACGGCTTTTTTGACCCATTCATTCACTTTCCAGCCATTTTCGGTCGGCTCTGCCACACGCAAGCGACCTTTGTCGAGTGCTTCGATGACGGCTCTAACGGTGTCTTGCGCTGCCTTGTCTTGAAGGAGGCTGCGGTCGTCCCAGATTTGTTCTATGAATGTTTGCATGGTGTCTGTTGAGCCGCTTCGAGGGTCTGCGACCACTCGAAGGGCATTAAAAATCAATAATTATTCTTTAACAAAAGTTTGTCCCTGATTGGCATTTACCTCTTTTATCCAATAAATGCCTGTTGCAAGCCCCGAAATATCCCACTTTTCCTGCCCTTGAATGTACTTGCTTGCTACCTTTTCGCCCATGATATTTAGTATTATAAAGTCTGAAGGCTTTTCGGTTTCTATAGTTAGGAAGTTTTGCGCAGGATTGGGATATGCTTGAAAATGAGGGCTTTGTAAAGCATTTGCTATGCCTACATTTGCTGCAAAAGTCGTGGTTTCTGTATTGGTAAGAACAGGCGCATTATAGTCAAAATAGATTTCTGCCTTGTTGCTTACGCTGGAATTCATGGGCAAATTGGCTTTTGTTTTGAGTTTGAATAAGACATAACCATGACTTGCAGGTTCATTTGAAAAGGAATCTGGGAGTTGTATGTTTTCAAAGTAAAATTGTAGGACTCCATTATTTATGTCAATATGTGCATTATGAGAGGTTTCCAAGATTTGAAGACTGGTAATCTCATATTTATTTATATCTATCGTATCTACCACAACTACATGGTCGGCAGGGAAAGTACCTGTATTTTGAAAACGAATGAAATAATGGAGATACTCGCCAATTTTGTCGTTGTTTACAAGGTTTCCTTCGAGACAGGTTTTGTCGTTTGGGTCGAAAGCACCTACCATTTCTTGGGGAAAAGTAAGGTAATTATCTGCGTTATTAGCATCATTCAGTAAGAGAATAATTGCCGAAAAAACCAAAGTATCTCCTATGTTATTGGTGGGAGGCGGAAGCATATTTAAGGTAAAAGCAATGCTTCTGCTTTCAAAAGGCTGCAAATTTGTATAACTCCAGGTCAATTGATTGCTTGTTTGGGCAGAAGGAATTTGGCTTGCGCTTACAAAAGTCATTTTATTTCCTAAAAAATCTACGATAATATCGCCAGAAATAGTGGTTGTTCCTTTATTATGAAATGATAATAGATATTCTGCATCAAATCCAGGAACTGCTTGAATAGTAGGGCTTAACGCAATTTCTACATCTGGAAAAACACCATTAGGAACAATACAAAAATCTTGCATTTGAACATTATTGTTATTATTCGCAAAATAAACACTTGGAGAAACAGGACTTACCGAAAAATAAACAGGATTTTCTAAATTAGGCGTGAAAGTATAATTACCTGAATCTAAAAACGAAATATAATTCCCACCTTGATTGCTACAAATAATATCTGTACCTACTCCATTAATGTCAATAAATAAAAAAGGATAAGTAGAATCCGTAACCGTACATCCATTCATATTTCCATCATAAATAGTTTTCCCAGAAACACTATTGTAATTACCTCCGGGAATATAGGTACACAATGAATTGAGATATACATTTGTAATACTATAGGAAGCCATCTCCTGTTGAAGATAAATAAATTCACTTGTATCAGCACAAATATATTGAAGATTAGGGTTATTATAAAAAAGTACACTTTCATTAATTCCATTTTTAATAAGGAAACTATTTATATTATTATTCTGAAGATACAAATATTGTAAATTTTCATTATAAGTTAAGTCTAAATGAGTGAGTGAATTAGATTGACAAAATAACATTTGAAGATTAGTCAAATTCATTACCTCTAAACTTAACAATTGATTATCACGACAATCCAAGCTAGTCAAACTTATTAAATCCGATACATCCAAATTCGTCAATGAATTTGCGCTACATTCCAAACTCGCTAAAAATGTTAAATTGCTTACATCCAAGCTCGTCAATAAATTATTAGTACAATGTAAATTGTTTAAATTAATTGAGTTGCTTACATCTAAAGTTGTAAGCTGATTTAAATCACATGCTAAGCCATATAAATTTGTTAAATTGCTTACATCTAAACTTGTCAACTTATTATCCTCACAATCTAAAACGTTCAAATTGATTAAATTAGTTACGTCTAAACTTGTTATTTGATTTTCAGAACAAATTAAATTGCTTAAATTTGTCAAATTGCTTACATCCAAACTTGCTAATTGATTATAAGAACAATATAAGTAGGTTAAACCTGTTAAAGCATTTACTTCTAAATTTATTAACGAATTATGTTGACAAACTACTTCAGTCAAATTAGTTAAATTATTCAGATTTAAACTAGTAAGGTTGTTATAAGAACAAAATAAAATAGTTACATTAGTAAAACTATCTATCCCTGTCAAATCACTAATATTAGAAGTACTAACATTCAGCGCAGTAACCGCCTCCGCCTCCGTAACCTGTATTTCCCCATCAGCATTTGTATCTACTCCAAATGCAATCAAAGCTGCTTTAAAATTCGCATCAGGAATACTCACAATTTGTGCGTGTAAGCTGCCTATCAAGGCTACGCAAAAAAACAAGCAAACAAAAAAAGTCTTTTTCATAAAAAATGGATTTGTATGTGAGGGAAGGAATGAAAGACAAAGATAGGAAATAAAATGCTAAGATGGCAAATATTTGTAGTTATTTTGGTAAGCACGAATAAAGAATAATTCGACAGGCTCACTATCCTAAGGAACACGAAAAGAATAAAATTCTAATTTACCACTAAGGCACTAAGGAAACTAAGGAAACTAAGAAAGGAAAAGTGTGCCTTAGTTGTCTTCTTTTACCCTATTGCTTCGTGCTTCTTCGTGCCTTAGTGGTGAGAAAAATGGCAAGTTATTTAATTTATGTTCCAAATCTGTGCAAATCTGTGGTAACTTACCCCAAGCCCATCCTCTCCAAGCCACTTGCCTCATCTTCAACATTTTCCGCCTTTGAAAACCACTTTGGCAGAAACAGCAAAATCCCTGCAAGCCCCAATTGCAAGCCCAAAATCAAGATACCTTGATGCGCAAAATGGTCTATGACAGGGTAGGGAAAAGTCGTTATAAGGTGCGAAAGGAGCATCATGCCTTTTAGGAGAAAATGCGTAAGATAGCCTAATACCATGTTAAGTACAGGAATATAGGCAACTAAAAGCATCACAAAACCCACCATAACCGTAACATAGCCCAAAAGTGCCATGAGGACATTGCTCAACAGAAAATAGGTCGGAAACTTGCCAAAAGCCAGCAAAATAAAGGGCAAAGTGAATATCTGCGCGGAAAGAGTAATGCCTATCCACGAAAATACTTCATTGATTATGCGGGAAGAAGTGCGAAAATAGTTTTCAAATAATGGATAAAAAATAACAATACTTGCAACTGCGCTGTAAGAAAGCTGAAAACCCAAATTGTAGATAACTGTCGGTGCGAAAAGGAATTGAATGATAGCGGCTAATCCCATGAGATTCAGGATTTTGTACCTTCTACGAAAAAATTTTGCCAATAAAATAATGCAAAACATCGCCACAGAGCGCACAACAGACGCACCTGCCCCACACAAGAGCATGTACATCAGCAACAAACCCATAACCGCCAAATTCTTGTATCTTCTGCCTTTTGGAACAAAGTGCAAAGGGCTAAGAAGCAGGTTTAACAAGATGAAAATCATAGAGATATGCTGCCCCGAAATGGCTAAAATATGGCTTACCCCTGCTTGCGAAAAGTCGGAAGTAATGTCCGAATCCAAGAAATCATTTTCGCCCAAAAACATAGCTGCTGCTACGCCCGCAGTCGCACTATCAGGCATTATCCGAAAAACCTGCGCGGTTAAAGCTGCTTGTATTTTCTCTATTTGATAGTCAAAACTTGGACGTTTCCCTGCCACAGCAAGGTTTTTGGTTCTACAAGAAAGATAAATATTATTTCTATGCAAATAACTCAAATAACTCACATTTTTGGATTCTACTTCCCGAATATAGCCTGTCAAATACAAAGTATCGTGCTTTTCGATTTTTGTCGTTATCGTAGAATCAATGGAAAGGCGCATTTTGGCAGGAAAAGTAAGCAACAAACTATCCTGCATATACCCTACCATTTCCACCTGTGTACTTCTGCTATTCGGATATTGTTTCACATTTCCACAGACAACTGCCACAATTTGATGTTTTTCTCCGATAAAATTTTCGGGAAAAACAGGCTTTTTTGTGCCTTGTATCTGCCACAAAACCGCTCCTATTCCTACAAAAGTTCCTAACATGGCAATATCTAAGCCTCTTTCTAAGGGCAGATTTGCTTTTGTTTTGCCCAAAACAAACAAAAAAACCATTGTCAAAGCAAAGGGAATCATTGCCAAAACGACCGTCATTCCGCCTTTTTCTGCGGCTAATATGCCCAAAATCATACAGATACATAGCACTAATAAAGGCATAGTTCGCAGTTCTTTCAAGAATAAGGAGATTTTTTCGGTCATGGTGTGTGTTGTTTGGTTCACGCAGATTTTCGCAGATTTAACCGCAGATTCCCGCAGATTTTTCTTCAATCTGCGGGAATCTGCGTCCCTCATCTGTGAAAATCTGCGAGAAATTCCACAAAAATACTTTTTTCTTGCATTTTTCCCAAAAAAACACCTTATTTGCTCAAAATTATCTGCGTTATCTGCTTTTATCTGCGGCAATCTGCGACAACCCAAAATACAATGGAAAAGAAATACACAACCTTACGGGATTTTTATCCCTATTATCTCACCGAACATCAAGACAAGACCTGTCAAATCCTGCATTTTATTGGTACAAGTCTCTTTTTGAGCTTCCTTATCTATGCCCTTGCTACGCAAAAATGGGTTTATTTGTGGGCTTGTCCCCTTGCGGGCTATGGATTTGCTTGGGTAGGACATTTTTTCTTCGAAAAAAACAAGCCTGCTACCTTTCAATACCCTTTTTATAGCCTAATCTCGGATTTTATTATGTATTTTCACATAGTTACTATGCAATTTCCGCAGAAAATGGCAGAAGCCTTAGCAAAAAAGGGGTAAATGTATAGTTTGATAACAACATAATGTATTGGTAGGGTGGCAGGGGTGGCGCACCATTGAAAGGTGCGCCACCCTATTAAACGCAAACTGTATCGCGAAAAGGGTGAAGTGTGCCGCACTATGCGCAAAGCTACAAGCCCCTCAAATACCCCTTAACCTTCTCATTATCAGGCTCTAATTCCAATACTTTTTCAAAATCTGCCTTTGCTTTTTCCTTTTCTCCCAACTCCACATAAAATTCCCCCCTGTCGCTATAGGTCAAGGCAAAATCAGGGTGTATCTTAATCGCACGCTCAAAGCCTTTGAAACAAATTTCCCATTCTTGCTTTTTGCCATGCGCCCACGCCCAATTCAGCACCGCTTTTATATAATGTGGCTGCAATTTGATGACTGCTGCATAACATTCAATCGCTTCATCATACTTTTCCCACAGCCCATACGCATCACCTTTCAACTGAATCGCTTCTACATAATTGGGATAAAGTGTGAGGGCTTTATCACATTCTGTTACAGATTCTGCATATTTTTCCATGTTATAGTACATAGCTGCAATATTCAGTTGGGAATAATAGTCTTTTTTCAATTCTACGTGCTTCTGAAAATACGGAATTGCTTTTTCGTAATGGTCTAATTTAAAGCCTGCCATATTCCCCATTTGATACAAAGCATCTGTATGTTCGGGGTTGAGTTCGTAGGTTTTTTGGTAATCAAAATAGGCTTTTTCGTATTCTTCCCTGCCTTTGAGCATTTCTGCGCGAGCAAAAAATAGCATAAAATCATCTTTTTTCAACTCTACAGCCTTGTCCAAATCCTCCAAAGCTCCGTCTGTATCTCCCAAATTTTGGCGTTTTACAGCTCTTTTTTGGTAAGAATAGGCGTTATTTTCGTCAAAAACTTCTACATTTTCGGGTTCTTTGTAAAAAGTGTTCAATTCTGCCATGACTTCGGAGTAAATAATGGCAGGCACATTTCCAAACGCTATCAGCCTTTCGTCTGTTGCGCTGCTCGGCTCATCGTAGGTATAACTGCCCGTTTTTGATGTGCCGATTTTAATGAAAAACAATTTGCCCATTTTTGGGTCATAATCTTCATAAAAACCCACATACACGCCATCGACTTCGATAACTGCCTCCATGCCAACGTCTGTAAATACTTTTCGGAAAGACGAAACCATGCCGCCATCAACAACCGAACCTCTGCGCCAACCCCATTTTTCCATCTGCCCCTTAAACGCCTTGCCGTCTAAGTCCGTATTGTCAAATTTATCGCTCATTTTCAAGGCTTTTTCACTTTCGGGCAAGGTCAAAACAGGGCGTTTCATTTGCGCAAAAAGCTGCTCCATGCCCTCCTCTTCTAACATTTGCGCCCATGCGTTTTTGCTGTCCTCTTCCAAAGAAAGCGGGTGAACCATTCCTATCTTAATCTCTTCATTTTCAGGCAATTCCAACTCTTCATATTCTGTATCAATGAAAGTCATATCATCTTGCACGCGAAAACTTTGCTGTAAATTGCCTTCGGAATCATAGACTCCCCACACCAATTTGAGGGCATACACAAACATAATGGGATTGCCCAAAAAGAAGGCTTCCCAATCTTCTTTTGTCCATTTTCGCTGCGTAACCAAATACTGTTCCATGCGCCCAGACTGCGATTTCACAATGTCG
>JAYUZN010000399.1:0-14448 GCA_043751755.1 Bacteroidota bacterium
TTTTTCGTCCGAAGCGCAAGCTGTTTTTGAGGCAGGTTTAGCCTTGTGGAAATATTATCATGTGCAAGAAAATGTGAATGTAAACGCATCTTTGTATGATATTCGGGCGTATTTTCAAGGCAGAAATGAGGGCGGCAAAATGAAAATTCAAAGCGAAGATGAGACTTATAACACCCTCATTCAGCATTTGCGAAAACAAATCCTGCTGTTGGGACAAAAAATAGCACCAAAAGTATATGAATACGGCTTTTTGAAAGGGTAATTTGCAATAATCTATATAAAATAACAATACAAAAAATGAAAATAGTAATATTTTATTTTTTCCTTCTTTTCACAACAAACACTTTCTCCCAACATCTCGCAGCCGGTTTTGACAAAGCAGAGTACAAAGAGTTGATGTTAGTGAATGTCCGAAGTGGGCAATCCGAAAGTTATATAAAACAATTTCCGGCACCTACACAGTTCAAAATGGCATATCAGTCTCATAGCATAGGGCTTGATAACGCTTGGGATTTGTGGCTGAACGACAAAAAAGTGGCTGTTATCAGCATCAGAGGCACTACGCGAAAAACCGAGAGTTGGTTGGCGAACCTCTATTCTGCGATGGTTCCTGCAAAAGGCACTTTACAACTCTCTGCAAAAGAGAGTTTTACCTACGAACTCGCTTCAAATCCCAAAGCGGCTGTACACACAGGTTGGCTTATAAGTTTGGCATATTTGTCCAAAGAGATTTTGCCCAAAATAGATTCGTGCTACAAAACTGGTACGCGGGAGATATTGCTTATGGGGCATAGTCAAGGCGGAGCGATAACTTTTTTGCTAACGGCATATTTGTATAATTTGCAAAAAAAAGGCTTACTTCCTGCCGATATTCGTTTCAAAACCTATTGTAGTGCTGCTCCAAAGCCGGGAAACCTGTTTTTTGCCTACGAATATGAGGCTATGACCCAAAATGGTTGGGCTTTTAATGTCATTAACTCGGCAGATTGGGTGCCAGAAGGCCCTCTTTCTGTACAAACTCGCAGAGATTTTAATACAATAAACCCTTTTGAAGATGCGGAGCCGCTTATCAAAAAGCAAAAATTCCCCAAAAATATCGTTTTTCGCTATCTTTATCATAGCTTAAACAAGCCTTCTCAAAAGACACAGAAAACTTACGAGAAATATTTGGGCAAAATGTTGGCAAAACAAGTACAAAAATACCTGCCTGAATTTATCCCGCCCCCTTATTTTCCGAGTAGCAATTATGTAAGAACAGGCACTACGATTGTTTTGTTAGCAGATGAAAACTATTACAAAAAATTTCCTGATGACAAAGCAAATATCTTTTGCCACCATTTGCATTTCCAATATTTGTATTTCTTAGACCGCCCGTAGCTGCCATTTAAAAAATGGCAGCTACGGTTTAGTAAGCCTATTGTATTTTTTGGGTTTTTTGTGGAAAATTTATCCCGTTTTTTGTGCTTGCACGAAAAAACAGAGGGAGGGGTTGGCATGTTTTTTCTATAAATATCGCCGTCCCTACGGGGCTATTAAATGATTACTTTATTTAAGTTTCTTTCCTTAAATAAAAGCGTGGGTGTTTTTGGGAAGGATGATATATAATTACGGAACATATACAAAATAATGTTGCCGTAATCTATTGACTATCAATAAGTTACGGCAAAACAGTAGTACTCCGTAGGGTTGTTCCTTAAAACGAAAAAATTGTACATAAAAATACATAATTGGTTAATAATAAAACGCTTAATGTACAAAATTGATTAATGTTGTACAAATATTTTCGTAATTTTGTAAACAAGTCGTACTTGAATATCGTACTTAATCAAACTTTAAAATTATGAAAATACGTTTCAAAATGAACTATCCTACTTCGGACAAAGCGCAACCCGTTTTCATGTTGCTTACTTGTGGCAAAAAAAGCCCTATAAAAATCGTTGTGAAAGATATAAGGTTGCACCCGAATCAATGGAACAAAAATACAGAACGGGTAAGAGACTTAAAAGAACTCAAAAATAGGCACGAAATAAATAAGCTGCTTAATGAAATGCAAGGCACAGCGCAAAAAGTCGTAGATGATATTTTGCGCCAAAATCCGCCTTTAACCTGCGAAAAAGTGAATGAAAAAATACGGGCTATTTATCCGAGCCTAAGAACCGCAAAACAGCCACTAACAGCCGAACCGCAAAACGAAACGGAAATAGTGCCAAAATTGACTTTTTGGCAGTTCGCAGAAAAGTATTTGAAAGACCTAAGTACCAAAGTTCACGAAAACGGAAAACTTACCAATAAGCAAACCATAAAGAACTATAAAACTGCAATAAATTGCTTAAAAGACTTTGAAGTAAAAATAGGAAAAACTATAGATTTTCCCAGCTTTGATGTTGCTTTTATTACAGCTTACAAAACCTATTTAACCATAGATAAACAGCATAAAATCAATACAATAGATAAGAAAATAGGGGCTTTAAATAGGTTGTTAGACATTGCACATGATAATGACCTGCACGAAAATACAGCCTATAAAACAAGGAAAGAGTTTACGACAAAAAGGGAAAATGTAGATAATGTATTTCTTACTGAAAATGAATTAACTATGATAGAAAACCATGATTTTTCGCAAAATGAGCGGTTAGAACATGTAAGAGATTGGTTTTTAATTGCTTGTTGGACGGGGCTAAGGTTTTCAGATTTGCACAACCTCAAACAAGAACAAATTGAAAACAATAAAATTACCATAGAACAACAAAAAACGGGGCAAAAAGTGGCTATTTCCTTAGATGTAACGGACACAATTCCCAAAATTTTAGCCAAAAGGAACGGGGCTTTCCCTATCCTTATTTCAAACCAAAAGTTTAATAAAAATGTAAAAGAAGTGCTAAAAATCGTAGGCATAAATACAGCAACTACCATTTATGAAACCATAGGTGGCAAAAGGATAGGCACGACAAAGGAAAAATATGAGTTTGTCTCCGCACATACAGCCCGTAGGACTTTTGCCACAAACCTATATTTGCGAGACGTGCCTATAAGTCGTATTATGGCAGCCACAGGACACACAACGGAAAAGGAGTTTACCAAATACATCAAAGCTACCCAAATAGAAAAACAAGGTAATTTGAAGGATTATATGAAGTGATTAGGGGTGGTAACACCTATGTTACCATACCTTTAACCCCCCGTTAACCCCCCTAATACTACCTAATACTATCCCTAATACTACCTAATACTATCCCTATTTACAAAAAGCCGTTTACATTTGTAAACAGTTTTTTTTTGTCCAAAATTGTAGGTTATTGTAGCTTTTTGTATAAGTTTTCAAAACACACTTAGCAAAACACAACTATTTGAAATGTAAAAGCGTAATAGCTTAGTTATTTAGAATTAATCTAAATAAGTAACTCAATATCATTTATGCAAGACAAGCCACAATTTACAGTAGTAAACAGCAATGCTACCAAAGTCCTTTCAGTAAGGATTCCTACAACGGACTATCTGCGATTTTATGCTAATGCAGATAAAAGTGGGCTAACAATGTCCGAGTATCTGCAACTCAAATTGTATGCAGAGCAGCACGACAGCCACGCCCAAGACAGCCTACAAATTACGCAGGTAGAACTTGAAAAACTTACCAAAGAAAGAGACTATTTGTTGTTAAATGGTTCTGATAGTGCCAAAAAACTTATCACAGTCGTTAGGCAGCTAACAGAATCGCAAGCCGAAAACGACCGTTTAAATGAGTTGTTGTTAGAAGCGGAAAACGGCACAAAGGAACAAATTGCAGCCGAAAACGAAAGTTTGCAAGCTGAAATTTCAGAGCTTATAGGAACGATTCAAGAAATGCAAGAGCTTGTAAAGTCCTTAGAACTTAGCGCAACGCAAAATACTATTTCTTGCAATGAAGCGGTAAAAAAAATCATTTTCGATATAGATAGCCGTTGGGAGAAACCGCAACAAAAATTTAGAGATGAGACCTTTATGAAGTTTCAAAAAATACAGATTAATTTATTGGTAAAGTTGCAAGAAGGTGCGCACGATACAGAAACACCCACAGAAGGAGAAGGCGAAAATGAATGATAATATAAAGCAGATAGGCTATTTTTGCCTATCTGCTTTACGTTTTTGCAGCCAACAAATATATGTCCACATTTTCGCAAGCCGTTTTAAAGGCGTTTAACGCACTCACAAAGGAACAAAAAAGCTACCTTCTTTATTTGGTGGCGTTTTTGGTTGTTAGGTTCTTTTTGCGCAAAATAGGTAAAAATAGGTATTTTGTTTTTTGATTGATTGTAGGGCTTTTCTTTTTATCAAAAGAAAAAAGAAGGTAAATACATGCCCACATAAATATGTTTTTAAATAACTATTACTAACTATTACTAACTATTACTAACGATTTATCTCATTACATTGCACAGGCTAACAACATATATACATTATCCCTTATCTTTACACAATCATTTAGCAAGCGAATGACTAAATGTGTATATTATTGTTTTATCATCAACAACTCATTTAAAAATGAAACAAAACGAAGTCGTTGTATTTTCTATTGAACAAGTAAGACAACTTGTAACAGAAACTACTGAAAAGGTAGTAATGGAAATGCTTAAAAATGCGCACAAACTAAATGATGACATTCTGTTGAATGTTAAAGAAACGTGCGAATTTATGCACATTTCGAGGTGTACCCTAAACAAGTGGACAAAAGACAACATTTTGCCACATATTAGAAAAGGCGGAAGGATTTTTTACAAAAAATCTGATATTATGGAACGCAAGGGCGCACAATTTACCAAAGTATGAAAAAAACTTTCACTTGCAAACACCTGAAAATGAATTATTTAAAAATTATTTTACATTTTTTTTGTAAAAAATTGTGTAGAATTGTAAAATGTTGTATTTTTGTAGTGCAAAACAAAACCAAAAATGATTACTACAAATTTCATAGCCTATCTACGTCCGTATGTGAAATACGGAACGTACTACTATTACGATACGCTAAGGTGTGGGGTAACGGTAACGTCCCCAATTCATACCCTGAAAATGGTTTTGTTTTGCAGCACCTTAGTTTTTTTTCTCTTGTCATTTCTCAATTTTTATAGTTTATGCAAAACAAAACCAAAAACACAACAACAGGCGTACAGCCTACGACACATGTAGTACCTACCTTAGTAGCGGAACTACAGAGTTTCACATTTCCAAACGGGAAAACAATCTACTTTGCCGAAGCTGATGCAGAGGAGTTGAAAACAAGTCTATTGAATCATTACATTAGACAGTCCAATTCAATGGAAAAGGAAACGCTTTTAAGCGAAAGGGATTTTTACAAAAATGCCTACGAATCTGAAAAAGCAAAGGAAAATACCTACACGTTTTCGGCAGATAGCTATGAGACTTGTGTAGAACGTGAAACCTATGAAATAAGCCTAAACCAATTACGGCTTAACTCTTTCAACTTGATGACTGAAAACGGCAACCCGTTTTTAGATTTGTACATTTATTTGCAAGAGCTTATGAATGATTGTATGGACTGCTCAACGGGAATTATTCCTAACGAAAATGAGATAGCAGTTAAAGTAGCAAACTGCACGACTGTAAGCCACCTTTTGTTGCAACTTTCACGAGCTACCAAAAAGATAGCATAACCAATAACATAACATAGATATTTTGGAAAGTGTGGTATAAGCCACATTTTCCAAAGGAGACTATTTTTTATTAACAAAAAAAATCAAACTCTTAATACTAATATTATGATAGGTTATGTAATTATTTTTAGCCTTTTGGGTGGCTTTATTATTGCAATTTATTTGGTGCTAAAATGCTTGCCCTTTGTCTTTGACCAACTCACAATAACAAGTCAAACCCAAGCAAGGGCAGCCAAAGCAGAAGGGCAAATAGAAATGTATAGGGATATGGTTGCGGCATTAGGAACGCAAAATGCAGGATTTACTTATGCAGTAATTGACTTGTTAAAAGAGACTGCAAAGCAAACCCAGCCCCTACCCTACCAGCTTATACAGCCCCAAAACGGTACGTACACGAACACACACGCACCCACGCACGAACACGAACCGCAAAATAATGACCAAAAAGGGAGTTATGATAACGTAAGGCTCATTTTGCGCAAAGGGGTTTTGGAGTTAGGGAATTACCGTTGGAACGTTGATAGCATAAAATTACTGCATGTAAACGGGGGGACTTACGAAATACCTTTGCCGCAAAAAGGCGACAAAATAGCCAAATTTGAGGGACTGAATTTATATGCTGCATGTTGCGACAACTGCAATAATAGGTATATAACCAAAGACCCAAAGACAAAATTTTGTCAAGACACATGCAAAGATTCATTCCACAATAACAGCAAATACTAATTTTATGTACAACAAAAAGCGGCGTACATGTTTGGTATGCAGGAAAAAAAGGTATGCAGATAACATGCAAACAGTCGTACATAGGCTACATATAAAACCGTTTTTAAGCCGAATGGTAGATACGTTTATTTATGCAGTTTGCAATACTTGTGCCGACAAAGTACAAGGCATCAACAAGGAACTGAAAAACGAAATTGTCCTATCTGAACGGACAATTTTTTAACCACCACCAAAAAAAGGATAGGTTACGCAAAACCTATCCTTTTAACACCAAAACAAGCACAATGACACATATACCTAATGAGACTACAAATATAACGATTTCGGAAATACAAGCCGAAATAGAAGTACCATTTGTGGCGCAAAACCTAAAAGAGTTTAACGAAAAAAAAGCAAAAATGTTAGCTTTTTTGAGGGAGAAATTAGGGCTTAAAGAAGCACAAAAAGCCGAATATATGGCAGCCGAACCCAACAGCTACCAAAAAATAAAAAGGTATCTTTCCAAACATTACGACTTAAAATATGACATTGTGAAAGATGAGACTTTCATTTCTCCAAAGGGCAAAAATGAGTGGCAAATTTTAACGGAAATGAGGCTTGTAGATGAATTATATGAAAACAATTTTCAGAAATTCAATGACAAATTAGCAGCCGTTTTGCAAAGTGGAATCGTAGAGAGATACGACAGCTTTGTAAACTATTTTTTCAACTTGCCTGAATGGACTCCAGATAAGCCTGATTATATAGGGCAGCTTGCAAGCTATGTGCAAACGACTGATAATGTGTTATTTGCGCACCATTTAAAGAAGCATTTAATACGGGCGGTGGCATGTTCTTTGACTGCAATAGACTTCAATAAGCAATGTTTAATCCTATATGGTAGAACGCAAAATGCAGGCAAAACGTCCTTTTTGCGGTTTCTTTCTCCTGGTTACAAGTTGGGAATAACGCACGACAATTTCATAAAGGAAGATATTGAATTGGATAACAAAGATGGACTTTTTGCGCTTGCAAAATATCTGTATATCAACTTGGACGAAATGCAAGGCTTTAAGCCACAGGAAATGGACAAAGTGAAATCTTATATGACAAAGTCTAAAATAACAGCCCGTATTATCTACCAAAAAAAGGATAGCAATTTGCCGCGCAGGGCAAGTTTTGTAGGCACGACTAACAATGAAAGTTTGCTAACAGATGCAACGGGAAACATTAGGTTTGTTATGTTTGAAGTATTGAGTATCAATCACGATAAGGGCGGAAAAGAAGGTTATGAGGCAAATATAGATATAAACAATGTGTATGCACAGGCTTTTTACTATTTCATTACGGGGGCAAGAAAAGACTACGAATTGAGTGCGGAAGAAATAGCTGCATTAGAAGAAAAAAACAAGCAATTTATGACCATTTCGCAGGAAATGGATATGCTTATGAAATACTTTGCACCTTGCAGCGAAAGTAAGGACGGTGCGGAACATCTTAGCACGACTGATATAGGGCTTGTAATAAAGGAAAAAACGGGCTTAGTAATGCGTACAAACTCATTAGGTTCTGCATTGAGGTACTACAATTTTTTGCGCAAATCGAAAAACAATGTTTGGGGTTACTACGTAAATCGTAATACATATTAATTAATTTTATTTTTTTAAAATAACTATCTATTTTTTGAACGACTAAAAACAATATTGTTTTTAGTTACTTAGTTACTTTTTTACGTGTAAAAAAAAGAGTATCAATAAGTTATACTAAGTAACTCCGTTTTTTTTTGAGTTACTTTAAGTTACTAAGTTACTTAAAAAGTAACTAAAAGTAACTTAAAGTAACTCAAAGTAAGTGCTTTTCGAGGGCTTACTCAATTTTAATAAATTGATAATCAATTAACTAATTTTTCAAAAAGCAAAAAAGTAACTAAGTAACTACTTTTTGCATTTTAAAGTCAAAAAAATACCATTATGCAGTACCGTTACACCTTAGACAAGTCCGCAAAAAAGTACGTTTGTCCACAATGCAAAGAAAAACGTTTTGTATTGTATTTGGATAGTACGATAAATAAACCTTTGAATGAGTGTGTAGGACGCTGCGACAAAGATACTTCTTGCGGCTATCATTACCCACCAAAATCATATTTCCACGATTACCCACAGGCAAAGGAACACAGCCAAAAAACGGTAATGGTAAGCACTCCAAAGGAACAAATTAACCCGGGACAAGAAACCCTAACCCTACTACCATTTAGCTATGTAGAAAAAAGCCAAAATAGAACAGAAACAAACCATTTTATTTCCTATCTGCTTACCCTTTTTTCTTTTGATAAGGTAAAGGAAGTGGTGCAAGTCTATTATATAGGCACTTCTACGAGGTGGCAAGGTGCAACTGTATTTTGGCAGATAGATGACAAATTGCAAGTAAGAACGGGGAAAGTGTTACCGTACAACCCCAAAACGGGGAAACGACTAAAATACGAAAATGTGCCGTATATTGATTTTGTCCACAAAATAATGATTCGTAAGGATATAATCAAGACATTTTGCCTTAAACAATGTCTTTTCGGAACGCAGCTAATTCCCTTGTTTCCACAAAAAACGATAGCAGCCGTTGAGAGCGAAAAAACAGCCGTAATAATGTCGCTTATTTTGCCTCAATATTTGTGGGTTTCTTTTGGTGGCTTAAACAATCTTTCCCAGCTTAACACGCCTATTTTGAAGGATAGAAAAATAGTTGTCTTTCCAGATGCAGGGACTTACGACCGTTTGCAGCCCAAAATATCGGAACTTCAAATATTAGGTTTCAATATTTCTATGTCAAGCCTAATTGAAAATAATGCCACAGAAACGGAAAAGAAAAGTGGTTACGATTTAGCGGATTATGCAATTTTAAACAGTTGGCACAAGCAAGGGACTGAAACGGATTTTGCGGAAATGACAAAACGAAACCCTATTATTAACGTTTTAGCGTATTATTTTAAGTGTAAACGTGTGTAAACAGCCCAAAATAACGTAATGAAACGTAATAAAATAACGTAATTACGAAACGAAATGAAACGTAATGTATAACGAAATCCGTTTCTTAATGTCTTTGCTTATTCCTTCAAATGTACTTTCTTATATGCACATTTATTTATCCTTTGCATTTCCTTTGTAAACAAACAAAAGCAAAGGATTTTGTTTGCTTGCAAAGACATTTTTCCCGGCTTTGCATTTTGCTTTGTAAACAAAGAAAAGCAAAGGAATTTGTTTGCTTGCAAAGATATTTTCAACTGCTTTGCCGTTTCTTTTGTAAACAAGGGTAAACAAAGCAAATCCTAAGAAAATGAAATTTCATAGATTAGGCATTGCATCAAAGAGCAAAGAAAGATAAACCTTTTTTGGGCAAAGGACAAAACGAAATGTTTGGGACAAAAAAAAGCGAAAACCGTTGCAAGGGTTTTCGCTTTTTTTTGTGAGATTTCATAGTTAGCCCCTTGCATCAAAGCGCAAAGCATAGGCGCAAAAATTAGGTTTATGAATATTTCATATAAAAATATTAAAACAATCGTATAACATTGTAATTATTACATATTTTAACTACAAAGAAAAATCGTTTACAACATAGCAAAAAATATTTAAAATAATATAATAAAAACACAAAATAACAATATATAAAAATATCGTTTTAATTAAAAATACTTACATCTATTTTTGGTAGTACATTTCATTTTGGCACTAATTTAATTTGTATTAGATAATATTAAATATTTGATTATCAATATTTTATGTATAAATATATATTAGTAATCTATCTTTCAATAATCATAAAAATACTACTTTTTAATTTAGCTTACATTTAAAAATAATTATTTTTATCCCAAAATCCCTAAAAACCTTAAATAAGCCCCAAAATAGCAGTCCCAAAAAGCCTACAATTTTCGCCAAAAAGCGGCTACTTTGCCACCCTTTTTTCTTTGATAAAAAAACACCCCTACAAAATCAATCAAAAAACGTCCAAAAAAAGCGTGAAAAGCCGTTAAAGGCTTTTCACGCTTTTTTTGCTACCTTTTTTCTTTTGCGTATAATTTTACAAGTCGTACTTAAATATCGTACTTAATAGGCAAAAATTTTGCCGTAACCTATTGATTATCAATAAGTTACGGCAAATTAGTAGTACTCCGTAGGGGAGTCGAACCCCTCTTGCCAGAATGAAAATCTGGAGTCCTAACCGATAGACGAACAGAGCATTTTGTAGTACATTTGAGCGTTATTTTCAAATGTGATGCAAAGGTAAGGGGTTTTTTTGAGACTGCCAAATTTTTTTCTGAAAAAATCGTTTTTTTTTTAGATACCTTTGTCTCGCAGATTTTCGCAGATGAAAGCAGATGTCGCAGATAAGGAGGATTGAGACATAAAGGTTCATCAAAAGTTATTACGCAACGCCCTCGTTTGTGTCCCTACCATAGTCTTCAGGTATATAAATAGCAAAACCTGTGGCGCAAAACCCTAAAATGCGTATCTTTGCAGCCTAATTCTCACGCAGATAAACGCAGATGAAAGCGGATTTCGCAGATAATGAATATTCATCTGCGTTTATCGACTCTCATCTGCGGAAATCTGCGTGAAACCAAGCTCAACTCAAAAAATATGTTTCCACAATATGATGTCCTCGTAGTAGGCGCTGGACATGCGGGCTGCGAGGCGGCGGCGGCGGCGGCAAATATGGGCTGCAAAGTCCTACTTACAACGATGAATATGCAAACGATTGCGCAAATGTCTTGCAACCCTGCTATGGGAGGCGTGGCAAAAGGGCAACTTGTGCGAGAAATTGACGCTTTGGGCGGCTATTCGGGCATTGTGAGCGACAAAACAATGATTCAATTTCGCATGCTCAACCGCTCAAAAGGTCCTGCCATGTGGAGTCCGCGCACACAAAATGACCGCGCAAGATTTGCTGAAGAATGGCGTTTGCGCTTGGAAAATACCCCAAATGTGGATTTTTGGCAAGAAATGATTACTTCTTTGGTTGTCAAAGACGGGAAAGTCGTAGGCGTAAAAACGGGCATGGGCATAGAAATTCCTGCAAAAACAGTCGTTTTGACGAATGGCACTTTTTTGAATGGAAAAATACATATAGGCGAAAAAAACTTTGGCGGCGGCAGGACGGGCGAAAGTGCGGCTTTTGGCATTACAGAACAGTTGGTTTCTTTGGGCTTTGAGTCGGGCAGAATGAAAACAGGCACGCCTCCCCGCATAGATGGGCGTTCTATTAATTGGGCAGCTACAGAGGAGCAGTTTGGAGATGAGAATCCCAGCAAATTTTCTTTTTCGGACGAAACACAGCCTTTAACAAAGCAACGTTCTTGTTTTATCACTTATACAAATCCCAAAACCCACGAAGTTTTGGCGAAAGGTTTTGAAAAATCGCCTATGTTTACGGGCAGAATACAAGGTTTGGGACCGAGATATTGCCCTTCTATTGAAGATAAAATCGTGCGTTTTGCCGAAAGAGACCGACATCAGCTGTTTCTTGAGCCAGAAGGTTGGGATACTTGCGAGGTCTATGTCAATGGTTTTTCGTCTTCCTTGCCCGAAGAGGTACAGTTTGAAGCCTTGAAAACGATTCCGGGTTTGGAAAATTGTAAAATGTTTCGTCCGGGTTATGCGGTAGAGTATGACTATTTTCCGCCTACGCAACTTCAGCTCACGATGGAGACGCAATTGGTTGAAAATCTGTATTTTGCAGGGCAAATAAATGGCACAACAGGCTACGAAGAAGCGGCTTGTCAGGGCTTGATGGCAGGGATAAATGCCGCTTTGAAGGTGCAGGAAAAGGAGTCGTTGATTTTGCGCAGAAATCAGGCATATATCGGCGTGTTGATAGATGACTTGGTCACAAAAGGCACGCAAGAGCCTTATAGAATGTTTACCTCAAGGGCAGAATATAGGACTTTGTTACGTCAAGATAATGCAGACTTGCGTCTCACAGAAATTGGCTATAACATTGGACTTGCGGACGAAAAACGCTACCAAAATATGCTTAAAAAGCAGTCCGAAATTGGCGAAGTCTTGACTTTTTTGGCACAAACGTCCATTTCTCCCGAAGAAATAAATCCCTATTTTGAAACGGTAGAAAGTGCGCCTTTGCCGTTTAAACAAAAAGCTGCACAGATTCTTTCACGCCCAAATGTGAATTTGGAAGGCATGAGAAAATATATTCCTGCTTTGGACGCAACTTTGCAAAACTACGTTTCCGAAGTCGTAGAAGAAGCCGAAATTCAGGTAAAATACGTAGGTTACATTCGAAAAGAAGAAGAGTTGGCAGGAAAAATGATGCGCCTTGATGACGTAAATCTACCCGAAACCTTCAATTATTTGGCACTTACTTCGCTGTCTGCGGAAGGGCGGGAGAAATTGAGCCGTCAAAAACCGCGCAGTTTGGGGCAGGCTTCGAGGATAAGTGGCGTTTCGCCTTCGGATATTTCTGTGCTGATGGTGTATATGGGGAGGTAATTTTGTGCAGGTTTTCGGTTGGTTTCACGCAGATTTTCGCAGATTTAACCGCAGATTTTCGCAAATTTTTCTTAATCTGCGTGAAATCTGCGTCCCCGTCTGCGAAAATCTGCGTGACTTATCGTATGCCCTACTTATGCGCAAAATATCTTCGATAAATGGGTTTTCTATACAAAAATTGTAGATATAAAACAGGATATAACAGCCAACCAAAAGGCGAAGTAAAAGTTATATCATCTATTATATAGCAGCTATTTTCCGTCTTTTTTTGGATTAAATGCCTGTGTTTCCACGTTGTAAGAAAAAAAGGCAGTTTTTCCCCTTCGTCTATAAACCATGCTGCTTGCTCATTATGACTATCTTCTGTAATCACAGAAACCCAATCTTGCTTTATCCCAAAAGGCAAAACGAGTTGAATATGCACCTCGTCTCCTTGCTTGCTCCCGTCAAAACGCAGGAGGTTGGGCTTCGGAAAAGGCGGCGCAAGTGCCTCAAATAAAGCCTTATCAAATTGCGCAAAAACCCGCAAATAGTTGGCGGGAACTTCCGTTTTTAGGTATATTTTCATATAATTTAAAGTTTAAAGTTGAGAGTTTAAAGTTAATGTAAATTCATCATAATCAATGATATATATCGAATATATATAGTTAGATTATTTTTCATTCGTACTTAATTGTTATTTTTACGTAGGTTTTGGGGTGTTTTTTCAAGCCGTCCCAAATAAAATAAAATGGTAATATAACTTTATTTTTTCCTTCTCAATTCCCTCAATTCCCCTCCTGCTATCAGCTCATATTTTCTCCAAAAAGTACTATCATTTCCCCGATAACGCACACTTTCCCGATTGAGCAAGGCATTTTGGGGCAAAACATCTACAAAAACATGTCCCTTTTTCTGCAAAATACTATCACACATAGCTTGCAAAGAATCAAGACTTTGCCCCTTCGCAAGCCAAATAGCAGGACTATGTTGTAAATGATAAAAGTGCCATTTCCTTGTGTTATAGTATAATTGATTAGCTATCATAGGGCGGTTTTGCAAGAGATAAGTATCTTGTGAGTGAGCCAGAATATGTTTTTGCAAAAAAATATTATGGCTTTGGTCTGCATAATGTTGCGGGGCAATGGAATAGGTGAAATTCCAAACAAACAAGCTAATTCCCGTAAAAGCAAGCATTTTGGGCGAAATTGTTAGCTTTTCTGCGAACATTAAAGCCAGCAACATAGGAATCATGACCATAAATTCCGCATTTCCCATTGCCAAAAAAGCAAAGAAAACCTGTAATATCAAAATGGGGAGAAATTGAGAGTTGAGAGTTGAAAGTTGAGAGTTGAAAGTTGAGAGTTGAGAGTTAGTATAACTTTCAACTTTCAACTTTTTTTTCAACTTTCAACTCTCAACTTTTTTTCAGCCTACACTCTGCCCTCTCCGTATGCTTTAACTGGGTCAAATACCTCGCCCAATAATATCATGATAGCAATCGTAGATTTGGCAGGAGCTATAAATATTTGGCGATGCTTGCCCCCAATATGAAACGATTGTCCTTTTTGTTCCAAAGCGTAGGTTAATTCATTGTGCCTTTGATTGCGCTCGGAGCTGTA
>JAYUZN010000400.1:0-1829 GCA_043751755.1 Bacteroidota bacterium
AGCATTTTGGGGGACAAAACCCGTATGCAAAACCTCTCTATTCACGCAAATGCCTTTATTCGCCCTTCGCCTTCGGGCGGAAATTTGGGCGGCGTTGCGCGAAAAACGAGAGAAACACTTTTGCTTTGTGAAGCAGCTGGTTATGACGTGATTATGGTAGAAACAGTAGGCGTTGGGCAGTCGGAAATTACGGTCAGAGGCATGACGGATTTTTTTTTGCTGCTGATGTTGCCGAATGCGGGAGACGAATTGCAAGGCATCAAAAAGGGCATTATGGAACAGGCTGATGCATTGTTAATAAACAAAGCTGATGGCGTATTTTTGCCAAAAGCGCGTAGCGCAAAGGTACTATATAGCCAAGCTTTGCGGCTTTTTCCGCCGAATGAATCGGGCTGGAATCCGCCTGTGATGCTATGTTCTGCCTTAGCAGAAACAGGAATTGTGGAAATTTGGGAAACGCTTACCCGTTTTCGGGAGCATACTTTGGCAAATGGCAGTTGGGACAAGCAGCGTGAAAGGCAAGCCTTGAATTGGATGATGGAAAATGCTATGTTGCGGATTCAACAGGCTTTTTTGGAAAATCCTTTTGTGCAAACAGAAATAAAACGCCTCAAAGAGGAGGTGCAAAATCAGCAAATTTCGCCAATGAAAGCGGCAGATGTATTGGTAAATTTGTGGGGTTCACGCAGATAAACGCAGATTTGGGCAGATTTCGCAGATACCTGTTTTTTATCTGCGAAATCCGCTTTCATCTGCGAAAATCTGCGTGAACTCTCCGAAAACCTGCGTGAAACATAACTCAAAATAACATGAAAACATTTTCTCTCCCCTTTATTTTCCTATTTCCTCTTTTGTTATTTGCACAAAACTGCGCATACAAAGGTGGAAATCCCGATTTTTTGGCTACTATAAGCTGCAAAAAGGACTTTACCATTTTGCAAGGAAGCCCACTTGCCCAAAAATTTGGCGCAGTCAATTCCATTAAAGCCATTTATGAAATCGCCAGCAAGAAATTATATTTCCTCAATTCTCACAAATATCGGCTACATTATGAGTTCGTTTCCAACTATTTGAAAACCTATCAAGATTTGGGTTATTTCAATCATTGGGAATATTCGGACAAAAACCAGAGAAAGTACGTATTATGTAATGTCAATCATTACGAAAATTCCGATTATTATACTTTAGAGTTTTTTTCGGACGACAAAGTAAAAGCGGAACTTGTAACAGAAACCTTCAAAGCCATTCAAACGGCTACTTTTTTTGGAAAAAAGCTGAAACTTCTGCTCAATTCTGCGGAAATGAGCCAAAAATCCGCCAAAATTGCCTTAGACATTCCCCGTTTGCCCATAGATTCCATTTATCAAAACCAAGTCTATCAGCCCTTAAATCGCAAAACAGCCTATGGATATTTGCGAAAAGTAGCCGTCAAAGACTTCAAAAATACTCGTTTTCATGCAGATGACATTGTGCTTACAGACGGTTTGCCCAATGATTTCCCGCTTGTTGCAGGCATGATTACCACGCAATTTCAAACGCCTTTGTGTCATATAAACCTCCTTTCTGCCAATCGTGGCACCCCGAATGCAGCTTTGAAAACGGCTTGGACAGACCCCAAAATAGCGGCTTTGATAAATGAATGGGTGTATGTGCAGGTTACAGATGATTCGCTTATTTTGCACAAAGCAGACACAAATACAAAAAGCTTGAAGAAAAAAGCTAAAAAGCCAATTGTCTTGCAAACAGATAGCAAAGTGAAGAATTTGGTGGAAATGAAAGACCTTTCGTATCAAAAAACGAGTCTTGTAGGAGGTAAGGCGGCTAATTTT